>JAUNGH010000121.1 GCA_030524605.1 Oscillospiraceae bacterium
TATCAAAGTCATCTCTCCTTTTCAAAATGTAATGAGGTAGTTACACATATAGCGTAATTACTTGGTTACATTTTGTCAAGAGGGGAGAACAACTTTTTATAAATTGCGGGGGAGAAAAAGCGCAGGAAGTTCACATCCACAATTTAGGGTCTCGCAAATAATCGGGAGGCACTGACGCTACTAAAAGAGATCGCAGTGCAGAGGTGCCTGACACAGTAAAATACACTTTATTTATTCTTTATCTCATATTAATAATATTGCTACTCTTTTTATTGTGTCAGGCACCTAAAGTCGGTTGGTATCAAATCGCTCCGGGAGGAATATGCCGGTCTGCTGGAACAGAAACGGAGAGCCTATGCTGCCTATAAGCAGGCCCGGTCTGATATGAAGGAACTTCATAATATCAAGGCCAATGTGGACTATCTGCTGGACGTTCCTTCTTCCCAGGAGCGGCAGCAAGACAAGCAAAAATCCCGGCAATAAGTTTACGTTTCTTTGGGTTTCCAGCGTTCCAACGGAACGCGCAGCCGTCACCGCAGGAGACGATCTCAGGGGTTTGGGGACATGTCACCAACAAGCATTTTAGAGGGTTTCACGGCAACGGGAATCCTCTAAAATACGCAATCTTACGGAAGATTGCATTGCTTGCCAGTAGTTTTAGAAACCTTGCTAAAAATAGCTTATTGATATTGTTCGGTCAACCGCCTATAATGTATAGTGAATATTTTGTAGGAGGTTTGCTATGTTTGAATATATGACGGTACAAGAAGCTGCAAATAAGTGGGAACTGTCTGAGCGACGGATTCAGAAACTTTGTGCGGCACATTCTGGACCAGCTTCACATGGACCATGTGGACACCGGGGACCTGCTGCTTCTGATCCTGCTGTTCTTCCTGTTCCGGGAGGACGCGGACGAGGAGCTGCTGGTCTCCCTGGGCCTGCTGCTGATCCTGTGACGTGAAAAGGACGGAGCGCTGTGCGCTCCGTCCTCGTCTTTTCATTTCAGCAAGGCCGTCCCGTCCGGCAGGGTGAACTGCGACGCCGCGGGCGGCGACTGGTCCACAGCCGGGGCGCCCATCCGGTAGACCGGCTCGCCGTCCAGCAGCTTTTCCGCCGCCACCAGAAGGCCCGTGTCCACGCTGACCCAGTACCGCAGGGCATAGCCCTCCGGGTTCTCCACGGTCTCCACATAGATACAGTTCAGCCCGCTGATGGCGCGGTAATCCGCCGCCGCGATCTCCTCCACCGGCAGCTCCAGGATGTCCTCATAGGTGGGAATGGACTGCTCGTTATCGGCGGAGATGTCCCCCGCCGGGGCCTGATAGACCGTCTCCTCGCTGTTGTACCAGACGTAGGCGGTCCCCTCGCCGGTGACGGTGTGGCGCACCCGCCCGTCGGGCATGGTGCGGTCCGTGCGGGTCCAGGGGCCGCTGACCGTCACGGTAATCTCATAGGTGCCGCTGCCGCCGCTCCAGAACTGCTCAATGGTGACGGTGCGGCAATAGTTCTCCGGCCGGGCCAGCGTCTCAACGGCGTACTGGACGGTTTCCGGCGTGACCGCCACCACCGTCAGCACATCGCCGCCGGTGCCGGACTCGCCTGCGGTCTGCTCCGGGGAGGCGTCCGAGGACGGCAGGGTGATGTGGGAAGTCCGGTGCAGCGTGCTGCCCAGCATGGCGATGACCACCAGCACAGTCACGATGATAAATCCCCAGGTGATCCAGTTCAGATTCCGTTTGTCCACGCCTGCCCTCCTTCCCGCGTTTTTCTGTCAGGGCTGATAGTCGGCGGGCCTCTCTCCCCGGCCAAAGTGCCACAAAACGGCGTCCGCGATGCGGCGGCAGGCATTGCCGTCGCCGTACGGGTTCACCGCGTGGGCCATCTTCGCATAGGCCGTCCTGTCCCGGATCAGCCGCTCCGCCATGGTGACGATGTCGTCCTGCACCACGCCGGCCAGGCGCACCGTCCCGGCCTCCACAGCCTCCGGACGCTCCGTCTCCCGGCGCATCACCAGGACGGGCTTGCCCAGGGCGGGGGCCTCCTCCTGCAAGCCGCCGGAGTCCGTCAGCACCAGATAGCTCCGGGCCATCAGGTTGTGCATCTCGTCGGCGGGCAGCGGATCAATCAAGTGGACCCGGGGCGCGCCCCGGAGCCAGGTGTCCACCGCCTCCCGGACCACCGGGCTGAGATGAACGGGATACACCAGCTCCACGTCGTCGTTTTCCTCCGCAATCTGCCGCAGGGCCAGCATGATGTTCTTCATGGGCTCGCCGTAGTTCTCCCGCCGGTGGCAGGTGACAAGAATGATCTTCCTGCCGTCATAAGGCAGGCGGTTCAGCGCGCCGGTGGAAAAACGGTAGTCCTGCCGCACCGTTGTCTTCAGGGCGTCGATGACTGTGTTTCCGGTGACGAACAGGCCCTGGGTAATCCCCTCTTTCAAGAGGTTGTTCCTGTTGTTCACCGTGGGGCAGAAATACAGGTCCGCGATGGAGGAGACCAGCTTGCGGTTCATCTCCTCCGGAAAGGGGGAGTATTTGTCATAGGTCCGCAGCCCGGCCTCCACATGGCCCACGGGGATCTGGTGGTAAAAGGCGGACAGGGCCCCGGCAAACGTCGTGGAGGTATCCCCATGGACCAGGATCATGTCCGGCTTCAATGCGTCAATGGCCTCGTCCATCCCCAGCAGGCACTTGCTGGTGATGGTGGACAGGGTCTGCCGGGGGGTCATGATATCCAGGTCCCAGTCCGGCTTCAGGTCAAAGACCTCCAGCACGCTGTCCAGCATCTGGCGGTGCTGGGCGGTAACGCAGCAAAGGCTTTCCACCTCCGGCCGGGCGGCCAGCTCTTTTACCAGCGGGCACATCTTGATGGCCTCCGGCCTGGTGCCGAACACGCTCATGATACGAAGCTTGTCCATTTACGGCTCCTCGTCTTTCTTCTCTTCCTGGTGGTGTCCGTGGTCCTTCAGCTCCTCCAGCTCCTCCCGGAGCTCCTCCTTGACCTCCTTGGGGAACACCACCCGGGCGGCCACGGCCGCCACGATGCAGAGCGTCACAAAGAACAGCATGGCCTTCTGCTCGCCGCCGGTGGTCAGCACCACAGCGGAAAGGCCCAGGATGGCGGAGATGACATACAGCGTCGCCACCGCCTGCTTCTGGTTCAGTCCCATGTCGATGAGGCGGTGGTGGATGTGGCCCCGGTCCGCGTGCATGGGGCTCTGCCCGTGGGCGATGCGCCGGATGAAGGCAAAGGCCGTGTCAAAGATCGGCAGGCCCAGGATCAAAAAGGGCACCACAAAGGAAACCACCGCGTAATACTTGAACAGGCCCTGGATGGACATGGTGGCCAGGATATAGCCCAGGAAGGTGGCCCCGGTGTCCCCCATGAACATCTTGGCGGGATTCAGGTTATAGGGCATGAACCCGACGCAGGCCCCCACCAGCGCCGCCATGACGATGGCCACCTGGGCCTCGGAGTACAGCAGGGCGATGACCAGCATGGTAGTGGCGGAAATGGCGGAGACGCCGTCGGCCAAACCGTCCAGGCCGTCGATCAGGTTCACGGAGTTGGTGATGGCCACGATCCAGATCACGGTGAAAGGCACGGAGAGACTGCCCAGGACCCAGTACAGCCTGTCCGAAAAAATGTTGGGGTTGGAGAAGGCCAGGATCGTGACGCCGTGCAGCGCGGGGATCAGGGCCGCCACGATCTGGACCACAAATTTCAGCAGAGCGGGCAGGGCCATGATATCGTCCACCACGCCCAGCACCACGATGATGACGGCCCCCAGCAGGATGCTCTGCATCTGCTGGTTGCCCCGGATGTTCACGAACAGCAGGATGCTGACCATGAACCCGATGAAAATCGCCAGGCCGCCCAGCCGCGGGATGGGCACCTTGTGCATGCGGCGGGCGTCCTTGGGGACGTCGATGGCCCCGACCTTGTAGGCGAAGGTCTTGACCACCGGCGTCGTCAGGAAGCTGACCACCAGCGCCACCAGCAGCGCCAGCACCACATAGGCGATCAGCTGATTTTCAAATGGCATGTCTCCCCTCCGTCAGCGGGCGACGAAACCGACCTTGCGCTGGACCTTGGACAGGGTCTTCTGGGCCATGCGCTGGGCGCGCTGGGCGCCGTCGCGGTACACGCTCTCCAGATAGGCCTTGTCGCCCATCAGGCGCTGGGCCTCCTCCCGGATGGGGCGCATCAGCTCGATGACGGCCTCGCCCACGGCGGGCTTGAACACGCCGTAGCCCTGGCCGGCGAACTCCGCCTCGGCTTCCTCCAGGGTCTTGCCGGTGGCGGCGCAGTAGATGGTCAGCAGGTTGGAAACGCCGGGCTTGTTCTCCTTGTCGAACTTGACGGCCATTTCGCTGTCCGTCACGGCCCGCTTGAACTTCCGCTGGATGACCTCCGGCTGATCCATGATGAACACGCAGCCCTCGGGGTCGGACTTGCTCATCTTGTTCTCCGGGTTGCCCAGGCTCATAACACGGGCGCCCATCTTGGGGATGAAAGCCTCCGGCAGGACGAAGGTCTCGCCGTAAACGCCGTTGAAGCGCTGGGCGATGTCCCGGGTCAGCTCCACGTGCTGGCGCTGATCCTCGCCCACGGGCACCAGATCCGCCTGATACAGCAAAATGTCCGCCGCCATCAGCACGGGATAGGTAAACAGGCCCGCGGTGATGTTGTCGGCATGCTGCTGGGACTTCTGCTTGAACTGGGTCATGCGGCTCAGTTCGCCGAACTGGGTGTAGCAGCCCAGAATCCAGCTCAGCTCCGCGTGCTGGGGAGCATGGCTCTGGATGAACAGGATGCACTTCTGCGGGTCCAGCCCGCAGGCGATATACTGGGCCAGCTGCTCCAGCGCCCGGCGGCGCAGGTCCGCGGGATTCTGCCGCACGGTGATGGCATGCATATCCACGATGCAATAGACGCACTCGTACTCATCCTGCAGAGCCACCCAGTTTTTGATGGCGCCCATATAAGAGCCCAAGGTCAGCTCGCCGCTGGGCTGGATACCACTGAAAATTCTCTTTTTCTGTACCTGATTTTCCATGATTCGCACCTCGACATTCAACGCCGCCGGAGACGATGCCCCTGACAGCAATCTAATTATAGTATTGTAGCATGGAATCCCGAAAAGTGCAATCCGTTCTTGGGAAAGTCTCCGGCAAAAAACGCCCCCTCAGTGGGGCCACACCAGGCTGACGGCGCACAGCGCCAGCGCCGCCGCCATCACGGTATCCACCGCCCGCCGGTGTCCGGCCAGGAGCTTCTGCAAAGACGCCCCGGCAAACAGCCACGCCAGATTGCACACCGGCCCGGTAAAAGGCAGGAACAGGCCCACCGCCAGCAGGCTCCGGAAGGAGCCGGTGTAGGGCAGCACATAGGACGCCAGCGCCGTCAGGCAGAACACCATGATCTTCACGTTGGTCAGCTGCACCAGCAGCCCCGTGCGGAAGCAGGGGGCTGCCGGGTCATGCTCCGCCGCCCCTCCGGAGGCGCGCAGCATGTGCCAGGCCATCCACAAAATATACGCCGCGCCGATCCAGGACAGCACGCCCACATACCTGTCCAGCACCGTGCCCAGAAAATAGGTGACCGCCACCGAGAGCATGGACACGATGAAAAAGCCTGTGAACAGTCCCCTCCACTGCCGCAGGGCCGGGCCCTTTCCGTACCGCAGGGCGGCGGACAGCGAGCACAGGTTTGCCGGCCCGGGGGTGATGCCGCAGACGTAGCAATAGAGCAAAAACGCGGGGATCAGGGAGCTTGGCATGGAAATACACATCCTTTTTGCTTGATACCGCCAGCATATCATGATATTATACATTTGAAAAGTGAAAGTTTTTTAAGAGTAACATTTAAAAAATCGATGAAACGAGGAACACTATGGAACTGAAGCATCTGCGCACCTTCCAGGCCGTGGTGGATCAGGGCAGCTACCAGCGGGCAGCAGAGGCCCTGGGCTATACCCAGTCCACCGTCACGGTCCAGATCCAGCAGCTGGAGGAGGAGCTGGGCGTCCCCCTCTTTCAGCGGACAGGCCGCCGTATGGTCCTGACCCAGGTGGGCGGGCAGGCCCTTGCCCAGGCCCGGGAGCTGCTGCTGGCGGCGGACCGCCTGTCCAATCTGGGACAGGACAGCCGTGTACCCACGGGGACGCTGCGGGTGGACATGGCGGAGACCCTGCTGTGCTACCGGATGCAGCCGGTGATCCGGGCCTTCCGAAAGCAGGCGCCCCAGGTGCGGCTGATCATCCGCAGCCGGAACTGCCTGCAGATCCCGGAGAACATCCGCACCGGGGCCTGCGACCTGGGCCTGGGCTACGACATGGACTGGAACCGGGAGGTGCTGGAGGTAGAGCCTCTGGGAGAGGCGGAGATCGTCCTGCTGGCGGCCCCGCATTTTGCCGCCCCCGACTTCACCACGCCGGGGCAGCGCAAGCCAGTGTCCCTCGTTACCGACGAGCCGGACAGCATCTTCCGCCGCCAGCTGGAGCGGTATCTCCGGGAGCGGGACATCGTGCTGGACGAGACCATTGAGCTGTGGAGCATCGAGACTATCAAGCGGTGCGTCGTAAGCGGTCTTGGCTTCACCTTCCTGCCCCGCTTCGTGGCGCAGGAGGAGCTGGCGGACGGGCGGCTGGCGGAGCTGCCCGCCCCCATCTCCGGCATCCGGGATCCGGTGCTCTGCGCCCGGCACAAAAAGCGCTGGGTGACGCCCGCCATGGAATTGTTCCTGCGCCTGCTGCGGGAGGAGCTCACACAGCAGCCGTCCGATAAAAAAGCGCCGGTTAGTCGCGTAAAACCTTGACAAACGCCGTGGATTGGAATAGATTAGTGAATGGTAAAAAGCTTGCAAAAAAAGGAGAATCAAAGCCATGTATTGCACACAGTCTGTTACCTCGGATATCCTGTTTGTCGGCGCCTCCGACCGCCGCCTGGCGCTGTTTGAAAATGTGTTCCCCATCCCCCGCGGGGTTTCCTATAACTCCTATCTGGTTCTGGATGAAAAGACCGTTCTGTTGGACACGGTGGATAAGGCGGCGGGTGACCGCTTTCTGGAAAACCTGGCCCACGGCCTGAATGGCCGTCCGCTGGACTATGTGGTGGTGAACCACATGGAGCCGGACCACTGCGCCA
>JAUNGH010000122.1 GCA_030524605.1 Oscillospiraceae bacterium
AAGCGGACGGAGGTGAACAGGCCCGGCATGTTGGCCACGTTGCCGGAGACCATGATGATGGCCATGGCCTCGCCGATGGCACGGCCCACACCCAGGACCACCGCCGTCGCCACACCGCTTCCGGCGGCGGGCAGAGACACCCGGAAATAGGTCTCGATCTCCGTGGCCCCCAGGGCCAGGGACGCCTCCTCATACTCCCGGGGCACGGCCCGGAGGGCCGTCTCCGACACGTTGATGATGGAGGGCAGGATCATGATGGCCAGCACCACGATGGCCGCCAGCAGGCAGGCGCCGGAGGAGAGGCCGAACAGGTCCCGGATGGCGGGCACCAGCACGATCATGCCCACCAGGCCGTATACCACGGAGGGGATGCCCGCCAGCAGCTCCACGGCGGTGCGGATGACCCCGGCGGCCTTGGGCGGCGCCACCTTCGCCAGGAAGACGGCGGTCATCAATCCCACGGGCACCCCGATCAGGACGGCCCCGGCGGTGCCGTAGACGGAGGTCAGGATAAAGGGCAGGATGCCGTAGGACGGCTCCACCGTGGTGGCGGTGGGGGCCCAGACCTGCCCGAACAGGAAATCCGCCAGGCCGATTTCCCGGATGGCGGGCAGGCCGGATACGATCAGATAGATGCTGATGAACAGGACAAAGGCCACAGCCACCACGCCGCACAGCAAAAACAGCAGGTGGAAGAACCACTCCATGGCCGCTCTGGCGTTCCGGGGCTGCCGCGGGGCGGCCCCGGCGCTCCGGCGCTCTTTCGCCGTCCGCCCGGGAATGGGGCCGGACCAGGTGTTTTCCATTTCCATTGTTTCCATGTCTCCTTCCGCTTGCGGGGAAAGCCCCCACCCCGTTGCCGTGTGGGTGGAGGCTGTCCCCGAGAGGGTTTTTATTCCGGTTACGCCACAGGCACGGCGCCGGCGGCGGTGATGAGGTCGCTGGCGGCGGAGGAGGTGGCGAAGTCGAACCAGGCCTGGGCCTGGGCGCTGAGAGCCGCGTCCGCCTTCGTCACCAGGACGAAGGGACGCTGGATCGCATAGCTGCCGTCCAGGACGGTGGCCTCGGTGCAGGCCACGCCGCCCACGGTGACGGCTTTGACCGTGTCCTTCAGGGAGGACAGGGAGGCATAGCCGACGGCGTTGGGGTTGCCGGCCACGGCCTCGATGACGGCGCCGGTGGAGGTCAGCTCCTGATCCAGCTTGCACAGGTCCGTGGTGCCGGTGATGCTCTCAAAGCCGTCCCGGGTGCCGGAGCCGGCCTCGCGGCCGATGCAGGAGATGGTGCCGGCGGTTCCGCCAAGCTGGCTCCAGTCGGTGATCTCACCGGAGAAGATCTGGGCGATCTGCTCCACGGTCAGGTTCTCCACGCCGTTGGCGGGGTTGACGATGACGGCGATGCCGTCCAGGGCCAGGGTGGTGCCCACCAGGCCGGAGGCCGCCTCCTCGTCCTTCAGGGCGCGGGAGGCAAGGCCGATGTCGCAGGTGCCGTTCTTGGCGGCCTCGATGCCGGTGCCGGAGCCGGTGGCGTCATAGGTGACGTTCACGCCGGCGTTATCGGCCATAAACTGCTCGTTCAAGGCGCCGATGACCTTTTCCATGGAGGTGGAGCCGTTGGTGGAGACGGAGCCGCTGAGCTTGGTCTCCCCGGGCTGCTGTTCCGTCTGGGCGGGCGCCTGGGTGTCCTCCGGCTCCTGTTCCTTGGAACCGCAGCCGGCCAGCAGGGACACGGCCAGCGCCAGAGTCAGCAAAAGTGCAAATCCTTTTTTCATCTTCAAGATCTCCTTTTGATATGTCTTGTTGTGTCTTGCTCGCTTGGTACGGTCCTAGTATAAGCAGGCCGACGTAAAATCCGTCATCTTCCGTTTGTAAAGTCTGTGTTAAATCTCACTTATTTTGCCCGGAAGGGCGTAAAAAACAGCCCCAAGCGGTTTTTTCCCCGCGGCCCGTCCCCGAGCCGCAGCTGAGATCCGGCATTTGATTGCGGCGCAATAAAAAATCCGGGGCCGCCTCCGCGGCCCCGGATGGGGTTTGTCCCGTTCCCCCTCACAGAATGGGGGACTGGATATGTTCGTCCTGAATGCCGTGCTTTTCCACGTAGCCGGTGAGCATCAGGGTCAGGGCACCGTCGCCGGTGACGTTGCAGGCGGTGCCGAAGCTGTCCTGCAGCGCGAAGATGGCCAGCATCAGGGCGGTACCCGCGTCGTCGAACAGCAGGATGCCGGTGATGAGGCCCAGGGAGGCCATCACCGTGCCGCCGGGGACGCCGGGGGCGCCGATGGCGAAGATGCCCAGCAGCAGGCAGAACAAAAGCATGGTGCCCACGCCGGGAAGGGCGCCGTACAGGATCTTGGAGATGGTCATGCAGAAGAACACCTCCGTCAGCACGGAGCCGCACAGGTGGATGTTGGCGAACAGGGGGATGCCGAAGCTGACCATATCCTCCCGCAAAACGCTGCTCTTGCGGGCGCAGCGCAGGGCCACGGCCAGGGTGGCGGCGGAGGACATGGTGCCCACGGCGGTCAGATAGGCGGGGCCGTAGTGCCGCAGGACCTCCCAGGGGTTCCTGCCGGAATAGGCCCCGGCCAGCAGGTACAGCACCGCCAGCCAGATGTAGTGGCCCAGCATGACGATGACGATGATCTGCAAAAAGGCGGGCAGCTGGCGGGTGATCATGCCCTCATAGCTCAGGTTGCAGAAGGTGGCGGCGATGTAGAACGGCAGCACGGGAATGATGATCTTGCTGACGATGTCCAGCACGATGTTCTGAAACTCCGCCAGGAGGTCGATGGTCTTCTGAGACTTGGTCCAGGTGGCCGCCAGGCCCAGCAGCACGGACAGCACCAGGGCGCTCATGACGGGCATGATCTGGGGGATATCCAGCTGGAACACCACGCCGGGCAGTTCCCGCAGGCCCGCCATGCTGGTGTCGATGGACAGGTGGGGGATCAGGACGTAGCCTGCGGCGGCGGACAGGAACGCCGCGCAGATGGAGGACACATAGGCGATGGCCACCGCCACGCCCAGCAGGCGGGAGGCGTTGGCGCCCAGCTTGGTGATGGACGGCGCGATGAAGCCGATGATGATGAGGGGCACGCAGAAGGTGATGAGCTGGCCCATGATGTACTGCAGGGTGACGATGACCTTGATGGCCCCCCCGGAGACATTGGCCCAGGGAAGCGCTGGAATGATGAGGCCGCAGAGGATGCCGGCGGCAATGCCCAAAAGCAGGCGGAACGGCAGGCTGCTGAACAGTTTTTTCATGTTACCCTCCTAATCATAAGCTGCCGCCGCCCTTTCCCGAGGCGGCGCGCAGAATACACACCGCACTCCGGTGTGCTGCTTCCTATACTACCCTACCAGAGCCGGAAAGTCAACGCGGGGACGGGCCAAACCGCCGCTCTCTTTGCGTCCGGCGCCCGCCCGCTCCCGCAGGCTGCGCTCTATTTGTTATGTTTTCACAAAATTGAATCGTTTTCGTCGTAATTTTCCCCATTTTTCGGAATGATATTGACGGGAATTCCCAGGTCTGCTATGATGGGTACGGACGGTTCTATCTGCCACAAGACCGCCTATCTCTGCCAAATTTTCCCCGCATTGTCTGAACAGAAATCGGAAGGAGCGCGAAAAACAATGGAGAAACAGGTCAAGCGTATCGGCGTCCTCACCAGCGGCGGCGACGCCCCCGGCATGAACGCGGCGGTCCGGGCCGTTGTGCGGACCGCTGTCAACCACGGGATCGACTGCATCGGCATCCGCCGGGGCTGGAACGGTCTGATCAACAGCGATTTCATCCACATGAACGCAGCCAGTGTCAGCCACATCATCAACAAGGGCGGCACCATGCTGTACACCGCCCGCAGTGAGGAGTTCCGGGAGCCCTCCGGCCGGGCCAAGGCCCTGGCCACCTGCAAGCTGCTGGGGCTGGACGGCATCGTGGCCATCGGCGGCGACGGTACCTTCCGGGGCGCGCTGGCGCTAAGCCGCCAGGCTGCGGAATCCGGCCATTCCCTGCAGGTGGTGGGCATCCCCGCCACCATCGACAACGACATCGGCTGTTCCCATTACACCATCGGCTTCGACACCGCCTGCAATACCGCCATCGAGTGCGTGGATAAGCTGCGGGACACCATGCAGTCCCACGAGCGCTGCTCCGTGGTGGAGGTCATGGGCCGCCACGCGGGATACCTCGCCCTGTACGTGGGCATCGCCGTGGGCGCCACCGCCGTGCTGATCCCGGAGCGGGAGGTGGATTTTGAGCGCGACATCGTGGAGAAGATCCGCCGCGCCCGTCTGGCGGGCACCACCCATTACATGGTGGTGGTGGCGGAGGGCGCCGGCAGCGCCATGGACATCGCCTCCCGCATCCACGACGAGATCGGCATCGACCCCCGCGTCACCGTGCTGGGCCACATCCAGCGGGGCGGCTCCCCCACCGCCCGGGACCGGGAGACCGCCAGCCGCATGGGCTATAAGGCCGTCGTCACCCTGATGGAAGGCCGGGGCAACCGCATCGTCGGCACCCAGAACGGCCGCATCGTGGATCTGGACATGGAGGAGGCCCTGCAGATGGTAAAAAACTTCCAGATGGACCGCTACGAGGTGCTGGAATCGCTGTCCAGCACGAAAAATCCCCTGCTGTAAGCTGCATACATACCAAACACGCCCCCGGAGGAAACCTCCGGGGGCGTGCTTTATCTTTCGGAATCAATCGCCGGGCCGCCGCACGATCAGCCTGCGCCGCCAGATGGAGGGGGCAAACAGCAGCAGCATGGGGAAGATCTCCAGCCGCCCCACCAGCATGTCGAAGGACAGCAGCAGCTTTGCCGCCGGGGAAAAGGCGGAGAAGTTGCCCAGGGGGCCCACCATCTCCAGGCCGGGGCCGATGTTGTTGATGCAGGAGGCCAGGGCGGTGAAGGTGGTCACCAGGTCGAACCCCTCCAGGGACAGCAGCAAAAACGACGCCACGAAGATCACCATGTACACCGAGAGGTAGACATGGGCCCCCCGCAGGCTCTTTTCCGGCAGGGGCTTGCCCTCCAGCCGGACGGTGGTCACGGCGTTGGGGTGCAGCATCTTCCGCATGTCGGCCAGGGAGGACTTGACGAGGATCAGGATGCGGGACACCTTGATGCCGCCGCCGGTGGACCCGGCGCAGGCGCCCACGAACATCAGCACCACCAGGATGGCCTTGGAGAACGTGGGCCAGGTATTGAAGTCCACGGTGCCGTAGCCCGTGGTGGTGATGATGGAGGACACCTGGAAGAAGGCGTGGCGCAGGCTGGCGCCCACAGAGCCGTAGATATGGACGATGTCCGCAGTGATGGCGGCCACTGCCGCCGCCACGATCAGCAGGTACGCCCGCAGCTCCTCGGAGCCGAACACGTCCCGGAAACGGCGGATCAGAAGGAAGTAGTACAGGTTGAAGTTGATGCCGAACAGCAGCATGAAAATGCCGATGACGATGTCGAAATAGGCGCTTCCATACGCGCCCACGCTGAGGTTGCGGCTGCTGAAGCCGCCGGTGCCCGCCGTGCCGAAGGCGTGGATACAGGCGTCGAACAGGGACATCCCCCCCGCCAGCAGCAGGACGATCTCAAGGATGGTCATGACGAAGTAGATGCCGTACAGGATCTTGGCGCTGTCGCTCATGCGGCTGACCAGCTTCCCCACGGAGGGCCCGGGCACCTCCGCCCGCATCAGGTGCATGCCGTGGCCGTCGGTCATGGGCAGGATGGCCATGACGAACACCAGCACGCCCATGCCGCCGATCCAGTGGGTGAAGCTCCGCCAGAACAGGCCGCTGCGGGTCAGGTGCTCCACCTCCGTCAAAATGGTGGAGCCGGTGGTGGTGAAGCCGGACACCGTCTCGAAAAACGCGTCCACAAAGCCGGGGATGTCCCCGGAGATCACAAAGGGCATGGCCCCGAAGACGGACAGAAACACCCACGCCAGGGCCACCACCGCGAAGCCGTCCCGGGCATAGATGGACGTGCGCCTGGGCCGGCGGACGCCGACCAGCAGCCCCACCGCCAACAGGGCCAGCGCCGGGATAAAAAACGGCCCGGCGGACTCCCCGTACAGCAGCGCTACCGCCATGGGCAGCGCCATAAGGGCGGCCTCCGTCAGCAGGATGCGCCCGATGACAAAGGCGATCATTTGATAGTTCATAGCCCCTCCGCCCTTACCGCAGAATGTCGTGGATGTCCTGGAGGGTGGTGTCCGTGGTGACGACGATCACATCGTCGTTCCGGTTCAGCACATCGTTGCCGGAGGGGATGACGATGCGCCCGTTCTGCCGGACGATGCCCGCCAGCAGGATGCCGCTCTTCAGCTTCAGATCCTTCAGCGGTACGCCGATGAAGGGCACGTCCTCCGTCACGCCGAACTCCAGCGCCTCCACCGCGCCGTCCACCAGCCGGTGGAGGGTCTTGATCTTGGCGCCGGAGGCGCACTCCATGGCCCGGACGTACTGGACGATCAGCTCCGTGGTCACGCTGCGGGCGGAGACCACGCTGTCGATCATATTCCCGTTGGACACCAGGTCCACCAGGGACCTGCGGTTGATCTTGGCGATGACCTTGCAGTCCCCGGACTGCCTGGCGGCGCACATGGACATGAGGATATTGGCCTCGTCGATGCCGGTGATGGCAACGAAGGCGTCGGTCTGCTCGATGCCCTCCTCGTGGAGCAGCTCGCTGTCGGTGCCGTCGCCCACAATGACCAGGGCCTTGGGCAGCTGCTCGCTCATCTGGATGCAGCGCTGCTCGTTCTGGTCGATGATCTTGACGGACATGCCCATAGCCAGCAGCTCCGAGGCGAGATAATAGCAGATCTTGCTGGCCCCCACGATCATGACGGAGGACGCCTTGTCCCGGAACACGCCCAGATGCCGGAAGAACTGGCTCAGCTGGTCCGGCGCGGCGGTGAGATAGATCTTGTCCCCCGACTTCAGCACAAAATCGCCGGAGGGGATAATGGTCTCGCCCTTCCGCGCCACGGCGCAGATCAGCACCCGGACCCGGATGTTCTTGTACAGGTCGGCCAGCTGCATCCCGTCCAGGGCCGACTTCTCCGGCAGGCGGTACTCCACCAGCTCCAGCCGGCCCTTGGAGAAGGACTCCAGCTTCATGGC
>JAUNGH010000123.1 GCA_030524605.1 Oscillospiraceae bacterium
GCCAGGGCGGCGATGACCAGGGCCGCGCCGGCCCGCAGGTCATAGGCCTGGATGGGCGCGCCGGTGAGATGGTCCACGCCCTCCACCACGGCGGTTTTGTCGTCCACCTGGATGGAGGCGCCCATGCGCTTCAGCTCGTCCACATAGCGGTAACGGCTGCTCCACACGCCCTCCGTCACCAGGGACGTGCCCTCCGCCAGGGAGAGAACGGTGGTGATCTGGGGCTGCATGTCGGTGGGGAAGCCGGGGTAGGGCAGGGTTTTGATGTTGGTCCGGCGGAGCCTGCCGGTGCGGCGGACCAGGAGGGTGTCGCCGTTCTCCTCCACTTCGACGCCCATTTCCACCAATTTGGCGGTGATACAGTCCATGTGCTTGGGGATAATATTCTTCACCAGCACCTGTCCGCCGGTGGCGGCCACGGCGGCCATGTAGGTGCCCGCCTCGATCTGGTCGGGGATGATGGCGTAGCTTCCGCCCCGCAGGCGCTCTACGCCGTGGATCTTGATGGTGTCCGTGCCGGCGCCCCGGATGTTGGCGCCCATGGAGTTGAGGAAGTTGGCCAGGTCCACGATGTGAGGCTCCTTGGCGCAGTTTTCGATGACGGTGTTGCCCTCCGCCATGACGGCGGCCATCATGATGTTCATGGTGGCGCCCACAGACACCACATCCAGATAGATGTTGGCGCCGTGGAGACGGCCGTTCTCCGCGGAGGCGTGGATGAAGCCGCCCTCCACCAGCACTTTGGCGCCCAGGGCGGTGAAGCCCTTGACGTGCTGGTCGATGGGGCGGACGCCGCCGAAGTTGCAGCCGCCGGGCATGGCCACCTCCGCCTCGCCGAAGCGGCCCAGCAGGGAGCCGATCAGATAGTAGGAGGCGCGGATCTTCCGGGCCAGCTCGTAAGAGGTCCGGGTGGAGCGGATGCGGCTGCAATCAATTTCCACGGTGTGGCGGTTGACGGTGCGGATGCCGGCGCCCAGCTGTTCCAGGATCTTCAGGCTCATGGTGACGTCGGAAATCTGGGGGATGTTCTCAATGCGGCAGACCCCGTCCACCAGGAGAGCGGCGGGGATAATGGCAACAGCGGCATTTTTCGCGCCGCTGATCTCTACTTCTCCAAACAGGGGCGTTCCGCCCTGCACAATATATTTAGTCAAGTTTTGACCCTCTCTTCAGGATACTTACGGCGGCAAACCGTTCTTTGGTGAAAACAGTTTGCCCGCTCAGCGGCGCTTCAATACCTGCGGGCAGGCGACAAGCCGGACCAACTTTTCCGTCCGGCGAAGCAGACACATGGATAGCATACCACACCACGCCAGGAATTGCAAACCTTTCCTTTTGTCGTTTTTCGGAAGGCGGTTTCCGCGCCGGGCCGGCGGGACTCAGCCGAAGCTGACCGTCCCGGTGATGCAGTTTACATAATATTTTGCGGTATCGGTGACGACGCACCAGGCGGGGACCAGGGACATGGAGACGGCGGTGGAGCTTTGCAGCTCATAGCAGGGGTACAGGTCCGTCACGGCGGAGACCACGGCGCCGCTCTCCCGCCGCATCTTCTGGAAGGCGGTCAGGGCCGCGGCGGCGGAGAGGGGTTCCCGGTCCGCCGGGGAGACGGCGCTGCTCTCGGGAAGCAGCGTGCCGCTGACCTTGGCCAGACGGCCGGACTGGAAGGTGAAGACGACGATGCTGTTGAATACCGGCAAGTCGCCGAAGCGCTGGATGGCAACGGCGGTGCCGCTGCCGTCCTCGTCCACCTGAAAGACGGGTTCGCCGTAGGAGAATTTCCGGCAGAAGGCGGCAATATCGTCGGCGTCCAGTGTTCCGCCGGCGCCCAGGTCCGCGTCAAAACTGCCGTTGGAGCGGAACAGCGCGGTGCCGGCGGCGCCGCTGTAGGCGTAGATGCCGCCGCCCTGGTCGGAGGCGGAGACCTCGCTCCCCAGCAAAAACGCGGCGGCCCGCTGCTCCAGGGCGGAGTCCCGCTCCAGTGTGCGGCCTGCGGGCGGCGTTTCCGCGGAGATGGCGCCGCGGTCCAGCGTCATGCCGTCGGCGGCAAAGAGGGCGATCAGCTGCTCCTCCGTCCGGCGCCGGGAGGCGAGCTCCGCCTGATCCCGCACCGCCAGAGACCCCAGCAGAAAGACGTTCACCAGGGCCAGGATGATGATAATGATATTTTTCAGCCGGTACCGTTCCAGATGGGGTCACGCTCCTTTCAGCGGGATGGTCGGGTTCAGTCCGCCAGCCAGTTGGCGCTGACGGCGCCGCTGCCGCTGTCGGCGTAACCGATGGAGAGCTCCGCTCCCGGCTCCCGGACGGCGATGGCCAGGGCCTGGCGCAGTGGGAGCAGCAGGGAGACCGTCTCGGTGGGGGTGTACCGCCGGAAGCGCAGCTCCAGCATGGAGACGGCGCTTCCGGAGAGCGTCACCGTGGCGGCGCTGCCGCCGTCGGCGAACCGGATGGGGACGCCGTTCATCTGATAGCCGAAGGTCAGGGTGGTGACGGCGCCGTTTCTGCGGACGCTCTGGAGATAGAGGGACGCCTCGCCGTCCCCGGGGGACAGCAGCGCGTGCAGCAGCGCGTTGGCGCCGGTAACGGCCTCCTGGAGCGTGGGCAGTTCCCCGGCGGACTCCACGGTCAGGGCGGGGTCGCCGCCGCTTCTGTATTGGATGCTGCCGTCGGTATAGATGCGCAGGGCGCGCTCGCTTTCCATAATCAGCTCCACGCCCATGGACTCCTGATAGCGGTTTTTGGTGTTGGGGTTGAATTTCAGGGCGGTCAGCAGCCGGTCCGTGTCGGTGAGGGAGATCTCCGCAGAGAGGACGGGCAGGGCCGGCTCCGTATCCAGAAACAGGGAGTAGGGGGCCGCGTCCTGGAACTGGGTTTCCGTGTCCGCTCTGTCAAAGGCGAACATGGCGTTGCCCAGCTCATAATGGCCGGCGGCGCTTTCCAGATTTTCCATGGAGATGGCGGTGGAACAGCGGAAATAGCCGTCGCCGCCGTCCCACAGGTACAAAAACACGCCGTCGTCCTGGGCGGAGACCACCAGCCGCCGGGCGGAGATATCGTCCTCGGCGGCGGTGCCGCCCACAAGCCCCGCCAGAATAGACAGGGGCAGCGGCTCCAGAAAGTCATAGTAGACGGAGGTGGTCTCCAGGGCTCTCCGAAAAGCCTGGCTGTCGCAGGCGGTGTAGGTCCGGGCGGAGCCCAGGACCTCGCCCAGCAGGCGGTCCAGCGGCTCAAACTCGGCGTCCGCGGTGGAGAGGGCCGTGTTTCCGTACCGTCCGTAGGGGCCGGTGATGGCGATCCGCACAGGGGCCGCCGGGGACACCGCCTGGCTGGGGGCGGCGCTGCCCGCTCCGGCGTCGGAGCCGGACAGGAGGCTGATATAGCTGCTGCCCATGTGGACGCCCAGGTTGTACACCTGGGTCTGGGCAAACAGAAAGACCGCGGAGACGGACAGCAGCGCGATGGCGACGTTCTGAATAAAATCCCGGTGTTTTCGCTTTTTTTCGTTCATGCTGTCCCTCCTTCGCGGCGGAATGCCGGATCACTGTTCGGCGGCATGGCCGGCGCGGGCGCCGCCCCGCTCCTGGGCGATGGGCAGCGTCAGCCGGATGGTGGTGCCGGGGCCCTCGTGGGGGGCCAGGGCAAGGCTGCCGTGGTGGCGGCCCACGATCTCCTTGGCGATGGACAGGCCCAGGCCCGTGCCGCCGGACTCCCGGGAGCGGGCCTTGTCCACCCGGTAAAAGCGGTCGAAGATGCGGTCCCGGTCCTTCTCCGGGATGCCGATGCCGTCGTCGCAGACCTCCATCCAGACCGTGTCCTCGGTGGACCCGGCGGTGATGCGGATGTGGCCGCCGTCAGGCGTGTATTTGATGGCGTTGCCGATGACGTTCATCATCACCTGCTCCAGCCGGCTGCGGTCGCCCACGATGAGGGGCAGGCTCTCAGGCGGCGTGTAGGTCAGTTCGTGGCCCCGCTGCCGGGCAGCCAGGGCGTTGGCCCGGGTGACGCTCTCAATGGCCTCGCCGAAGGGGAAGCGGGAGAGGATCAGCTCCGTGTTGCCCGCGTCCAGCCGGGAGAGGGTCAGCAGGTCCTGGACAATGTGGGTCATGCGGTCCGTCTCGGTGATGATGATGTCCAGAAAGCTGTTGGCCATGTCGGGTGGGATGTCGCCATTGGCGTCCCGCAGGGTCTCCGCGTAGCTGCGGACATTGGTCAGGGGCGTGCGCAGCTCGTGGGAGACGTTGGCCACGAATTCCTTGCGGCGCTCTTCGTTGCGGTGGTGCTCCGTCACGTCGTGGAGGACGATCAGCACGCCGCCGCTGGCCTGGTCGGAGAAGGGGGCCAGATACAGCTCCAGGGTCCGGTCGCCCACCAGCATCTCGCCCTCGGCGTAATTGGGGCGTTGGAGGGCCAGCATCTGCTGGAAGGGATAGACGGAGCTGAACAGCTCGTCATAGGTGCAGTCCTGAGCCACGGTCCGCTGGAGCATGGTGTTGGCGGCGGGGTTGCAGTGGATGAGCCTGCCCTCCCGGTCGAAGGCCACCACGCCGTCGGTCATATGGAGGAACAGCGTGTCCAGCTTGTCGCGCTCGTTCTCCACCGCCGCCAGGGTGGACTGCAGCACCCCGGCCATTTCGTTGAAGGTACCGGTCAGGATGCCGATCTCGTCGGTGGACTCCACGGTCAGCTCGCTGTCGAAGTCGCCCGCCGCCACCCGCTCCGCGCCGGCAGTCAGCTTTTCAATGGGGCCCACCATGGTCTTGGACAGCAGGAAGCTCAGCAGCACGGAGATCAGAAGGCCGATGACCAGGGCCTGCATGATGATGAGGAACAGCTGCTCGTTCAGGCCGGAGACCGTGTCCTTGTTGTCCAGGATGTAGATGATGAAGGCGTTGTCGCCGCCCATGATGGGGATCGCCACGTCCATGTAGTCCGCGGTGATGCTGCTCTGGTCACCCACCACGGTCTCGTCCCCCTGGACCACGGCGTTCCGGGCGGTCAGCAGGTTGGGGCTCTGCTCCCGGGGCAGGGCGTCCTCCCCGGCGGTGCCGGTGAGATAGGTCCCGGTGGAGCCGTCCAGGATGAAGCAGTTCCGGGCGTGGTAATCGATGCCCAGAGAGCCGCCCACGGTGCTCTCCAGCATCTCCAGGATGCGCGACGCGCCGTCCTCCTGGGCGGCCTCGCTGCGGAGGGAGGAGACGAAGTCCTTCTTCTCCGCGCCGAACACGCCCTCGATCTGCTGGTAGAAGTCGTCAATAAAGAAGCTGGTGACGCTGGTGGTCAGAAACGCGCCCACCACCGCCATCAGGGATGTGATCAGCAGGAGCAGGATCAGCGTCAGCTTCATGTGGAGGCTGCGGAACATACGGCACCACCTTTGCGAATTAGGAATTGGAAATTGGGGATGGCCGCTCCCGCCCGCAAGGGCGGCGGACCGATGCCCCGGTTTCTCTCAGACCGCGAAATAATACCCCGCTCCCCGCCGGGTCAGAATAAACGCCGGATTCGCGGGATCCGCCTCGATTTTCTCCCGCAGGCGGCGGACGGTCACATCCACGGTGCGCACATCGTCGCCCACGTAGCCGTAGTTCCACACCTGCTCCATGAGATCCACCCGGGAGTACACCTTGTTGGGGTGGCTGGCCAAAAACGTCAGCAGCTCGTATTCCCGCTGGGTCAGGTCGATGGCCTTGCCCGCCCGGAACACCTGGTGGCTGTCCGTGTTGATGGACAGGTCCCCCGCCACGGGCATGGCGCTGGCGGCGGCCGTCGCGGCGGCGGGGGCCGCCATGGCGGTGCGGCGGATGTTGGCGCCCACCCGGGCGATCAGCTCCCGCATGGAAAAGGGCTTGGTGATGTAGTCGTCCGCGCCGATCTCCAGGCCGAAGACCTTGTCGGTCTCCTCCTCCCGGGCAGTAAGGATGATGACGGGCACGCCGTTCCCCTCCTGGCGGAGGGTGCGGCAGACGTCGAAGCCGTTCATCTTCGGCAGCATGACGTCCAGCAGGATGAGGTCCGGGTTTTCGGACCGGGCCTTGTTCAGCCCGTCCTCGCCGTCATAGGCCTCGCAGGTCTGATAGCCCTCCCGCTGGAGGTTGAACCGCAGGATGTCCACGATGTTCTTCTCGTCCTCGACGATCAAAACGGTTTTCTGGTTGCCCATAGAGAACCTCCCATGTATTTTACAGGTCCAGCTGGACCTTCGCCTTCAAAACCGCCGCCACGGTCTTGGCGTCCTCGATCTCGCCGTTGAGACAGCGGTGGACCATCTCGCTGAAGGGGATGCGCTCCACGTTCAAAAATTCGTCCGGATCCAGGTGCTGGCCCTCCATGTGGAGGCCGCGGGCCAGGAACAGGTGCAGCGTTTCGCCGTAGCAGCCCGGGGCGGGAATGATGCGGCCCAGGGGCAGGAAGGTGTCCGGCACGGCGCCGGTCTCCTCCTTCAGTTCCCGCAGGGCGCCGGTCACCGGGTCCTCGCCGGGGTCCAGCTTGCCTGCGGGGATCTCCAGCAGGGTTTTGCCGAACACATAGCGGTACTGGGTCACGGTCAGCACGTTGTTCCGCTCGTCCAGCGGCAGCACCGCCACGCCGTCCACATGCTCCACCACTTCCCGGGTGGAGGTATTGCCGTTGGGCAGCAGCACCTCGTCCACATGGACGCTGAGGATGCGGCCCTGGAATTTTTCCTCCCGGCGGAGGGTCTTCTCCGTCAGGTCAGTCAGTTCACGCATGGTTTGACACCTCTTATTTTACTTGGATGAAAATCGGTCTATAATAAAACCATTATACCACCGTATCGGTGGAATGCCAAGGCTGAGAATTGTCAAGAGTAAACGAACACTTTTTAAAAATTTTTTTTGGGGGGGACAGTGGAGGCACATACCCAAACCGTACACAGTCCCCGGTGCCGACTGT
>JAUNGH010000124.1 GCA_030524605.1 Oscillospiraceae bacterium
TTCCGGGCCGATTACCCCTATTTTCATGCAAATTTCCCTCCTGTTGTAAATTAAAGACGCGATTTTACATTTTGGACACTATTTTACTCCTATTAAAGACAGCCTTCAAGTGGTAAGGTGGGAAAAACCAAAAGACACTTTGGAAATATCCCGATCCCACAGGAGGTGTATCATGTATAACGAAACCATGCACAAAGAGCTGATCGAGCTGCTTACCACGGATTCCGCTTCCGGCAGGGAAACCGCCGTTGCCGAGCTTTTGATCGGCAAGCTGAAGGCGCTGGGCTTCACCGTTACCACCGACAACGCAGGCGAGACGTTCGGCGGCGAGTGCGGCAATGTCCTGGGCGTTTTGGAGGGGCAGCTGGACGGCTCCCTGTTCCTCTGCTCCCACATGGACCGCGTTCCCAACGGCCTGGGCATTCAGCCTGTTGAAAAGGACGGCATCCTGTATTCCGACGGCACCACCATTCTGGCGGCGGACGATATCTCCGGCGTCTGCGCCATTCTCGAGGGGCTGCGCCGTGCGCTCTCCACCGGCAAACCGCTGCCTCGCCTGGAGGTATACTTCACCGTGGGAGAGGAGGCCGGCCTGTACGGCGCCAAGGCCACGGATGTCTCCATTTTCCATTCCCGCATGGGCTACATCTTTGATTCCCCCGGCCGGGTGGGCCGCTTTGTTACCGCCGCTCCCGGCCGCTACCAACTGGGCGCGGAAATCACCGGTCTGGCCGCCCACGCCGGCAACGAGCCGGAAAAGGGCATCGACGCCGCCAAAATCATGTGCGACATGCTCTCCTCTTTGAAGCAGGGCCGCCTGGATCCGGTGACCACCTCCAATTTCCCCATACTCTCCACCGGCACCAAGGCTCCCAATGTGGTGTGTGACTTCGCCTCCTTCAGCGGCGAGGCCCGCAGCCGGGATACCCGGACGCTGGAGGAGTATGTCGCCTATTTCGAAGCCCATTGCAGGCAGGTGGCGGAGGAAAAAGGGGCCGGCCTGAAGCTCATCAAAAAGCAGGGCTTCCTGCCGTTCCGGATTCCTGAAAGCGATGAGCCGGTGGTGGTCGCCAAGGCTGCCTGCGCCAAGCTGGGGCTGTCCGCCAGCTTTGAAGCCGGCGGCGGCGGGATGGATGCCAACATTTTCAACGCCCGGGGGATGGCCACCATCGGCGTGGCCACGGGCTACAGCAAGAACCATACCAAGAGCGAGCAGCTCATCCTGGAGGACTTCTACAAGTCCGGCGAGCTGGCGCAGGTACTGATCGAGACGTTCGCAGAGCGCTGCGGGTCTAAATAAAATCTGTGTGTGTGAAAAATTAGGAGGTATACCAATATGGAGTTGACACAGTATCAGGCAGTATTCGCTATATTGCTCATTTTCTTTGTCGGCGATTTCGTCGGCGCGATCACCAAGGCGAAGATCTCGTCCATGTTTGTCATCATGATGGGCTTCCTGGCCCTGTTCCTCAGCGGCATCTATCCGGCGGACATCATGACCACTTCCGGCTTCTCTGCCGTGGCATCCCTGGGCATGTATTTCCTGCTGTTCAACATGGGCACGTCTGTGGATATCCCCACCCTGCGGCGTGAGTGGCGCACTGTGGTGTGCGCCATCATCGGTATGATCGCCGCCATCGTGGGCTGCTGCGCGGCGATCCCCCTCATCGGCAAGGACTTCGCCCTGGCCGCCGCCCCTGTAGTCAACGGCGGCATCGTGGCCACCACCATGGTGGAGGCATGCTCCGACAAGGGCTTGTCCGCCGCCGCCGCGCTGGCTACCTTCATCTATGCCGTGCAGAAGTTTGTGGGCACCCTGCCCGCCTCCAACTGCGGCCTGAGCGTTGCCAACAAGCTGGTGGACGACCTGCGGGCCAAGCATGCCGCCGACCCCAATTACAGCTGGTACGCCGAGCAGAGCGCTTCGTCTGTGGCCGCTTCCGCGAAAGAACCCGTCTGGAAGGGCATCAAGAAGTACTACACCACCTTTATCTGCCTGGCTATCAGCGCCACCGCCATCGTGATCGCCGAGGCCGCCGCCAAGTTCTTCAAGGGCCTGGAGATCGGCGGCGCCCATCCTCTGAGCTTCATCAACATGGCCATCCTGTGCATGGTGCTGGGCATCGTCGCCCGCAACACCGGCCTGGTGCCTCCCAACATCCTGCGTGACCAGGCCAAGGCCAACGGCTTCTTCTCCTTCCTGTCCCTGTGCACCATCATTCCCTCTCTGGCGAAGATCGACATCTCCATGCTGCCCTCCATCGGCCTTGCCGCTGTGATCATCTTCGTCCTGGTCATGGTCTTCACCTTCATCACCTTCATGCTGACTCCCTGCTGGAAGATCGTCGGCAGCAAGAAGCTGGCCATCGGCATTGCCATGTGCCAGATGATCGGCTATCCCGGCACCGAGCTGATCGCCACCGAGATCTCCAACGCCGTGGCCCAGACCGAGGAGGAGCGCGACGCCGTCACCGCCCGCATCCAGACTGCGTACGTCATCTCCGGCTTCACCTCTGTCACCATCCTGTCCGTGGTCATTGCCGGTATCCTGGCCGGTTTCATCGGCTGAGAGCGCTATGCTGATACTGATTCTTCTGAAGCAGATCGCCATCATGGCGCTGCTGGTGGCCGTGGGGCTGCTTCTGAGCCGCAAAGGCTTCCTGTCCGCCCAGGGCACCAAGGACCTGGGAGCCATCCTGCTGCGGGTCGTCATCCCCTGCGTCATCGTCAAATCCTACATCACCGAGTTCTCCCGGGAGCGCCTGCTGGAGCTGGCGCTCTCGGCGGGGCTGGCCCTGGTCGGGTTCATCCTGGCCATGGCGGCAGCCTATCTGGCATACGGCAAGCGCCGCCGCATTGAAAACTTCGCCGCGGCCTTCTGCAACGCCGGATTCATCGGCATTCCCCTGGTCCAGGCGGTCATCGGCGAGGAAGGCGTGTTTTACGTGGCCGCGTCCGTTGCCCTGCTGAACCTGTTCCAGTGGACCTACGGCGTGTATATCATGACGGACCGGAAGGACGCCATCTCCGGCAGGACCATCGCCAAAAATCCGGTGGTCATCGCCATTGTGATCGGCGTGGTGCTGTTTGTCTCCCGTGTCCCGGTGCCCGGCATCGTCACCAGTACCCTGGGCTACATCGCCGGCATGAATACGCCGGTGGCCATGATCCTGATGGGGACCTATATGGCAAAGCTGCCTCTGCGGAAGCTGCTGGACAGGCGGGCCTATGGCTGTGTGCTGTTCCGCCTGGTCATCATTCCCGTGGTGATCCTGCTGGCGTTTTGGGCGCTGCCTGTTCAAAGCGCGGACATCGCCATGGCGGCGTTCCTGGCGGCGGCGACACCTGTTGGCGTCAACATCTGCGTGTTTGCCCAGCAGTATGACTGCGATTATGAGTTCAGCGTCGTCACAGTCTGTTTGAGCACGCTGCTCTCCATCGTCACCATCCCGCTTTTGGCGTCTCTGGCACAGATGGTGCTCTGACGCCGCAAGTCCATTTTCCGGCTTCCGCGCCGGCCTTACATTGTGGCAGTCCATCGGCCTCACATGCAGGGCCGGCGCCTTGCCCGCTTTTGAAAACGATCTCAGAAAGGAAATCTGTTATGCCGCAGTTTGATCCTCTGAAGTACGCCTTTGCCTCTCATCGCAACATCGTCTATGCCAAAAAGGGAATGACCTGCTCCACCTCTCCCATCGCCTCCCAGGTGGGCCTGGACATCCTGAAAGCCGGCGGCAACGCCATGGACGCCGCCGTCGCCATGGCCGCGACGCTGCCCCTGGTGGAGCCCACCGGCAACGGCCTTGGCTCCGACTGCTTTGCCCTGGTGTGGAGCGCCAAGGACGTCAGGCTGTACGGCCTGGACGGCTCCGGCGTGTCCCCCATGGCCCTCTCCGCCGAGAAGGTCCGGGAGGCGGGCTATACCTCCGTCCCCATGGACGGCTGGCTGCCCACCATGGTCCCCGGCGCCCCCGGCGCCTGGGCGGAGCTGCGCCGCCGCTTCGGCACCAAGTCCATGGCGGAGCTGATGGCCCCCGCCATCCGGTACGCCCGGGACGGCTTCTGCATCCCCGTCAACGTCTACAGGCAGTGGAAGGCCGAGGTGGCCCGCTTCACCGCCGCCGCTGAGAAGGAGCCGGAGGTCTTCGGCCCCTGGCTGCGGTATTTCACCAAGGACGGCAGGACCTATGAGCCGGGCGACACCTTTGTGAACCCCGACTACGCCGCCACCCTGGAGTCCCTGGCCGCCACCGACTGCGAGAGCTATTACCGTGGCGAGATCATGAGGAAGATCGTGGCCTTCTCCGACAAGACCGGCGGCTTCTTCGCTGCAAGCGACTTTGAGAACTACAAGGCCGGCTGGGTGGAGCCGATCTCCGTGGATTACAAGGGCTACACCGTCTGCGAGATGCCCCCCAACGGCCACGGCATCACCGCCCTGATGGCCCTGAACATGCTGAAGGGCCTGGAGCTGAGCGATGAGCGCGAGACCGCCGATGTGTACCACAAGATGATCGAGACCACCAAGCTGGCTTTCGTGGACACCAAGAAGTTCGTGGCGGACCCCCGCTATATGCGCACCAAGGTGTCCGACATGCTGTCCGACCGCTATGCCGGCGTCCGCCGGGCCCTCATCACCGACAGGGCCGTGTACCCCGAGGCCGGCGATCCCTCCTGCGGCGGCACCGTGTACTTCTGCACCGCCGACGGCGAGGGCAACATGGTCTCCTTCATCCAGAGCAACTACAACCGCTTCGGCTCCGGCATCGCGGTTCCCGGCACCGCTGTCACCATCCAGGACCGGGGCGCCAATTTCTCCCTGGACCCCGAGAGCGACAACTATCTGGAGGGCGGCAAAAAGGCATACCACACCATCATCCCCGGCTTTCTGATGAAGGACGGCAGGGCCGTCGGCCCTTTCGGCGTCATGGGCGGCTTCATGCAGCCCCAGGGCCACGTGCAGGTGGTGGTGAACACCGTGGATTACCACATGAATCCCCAGGAGTGCCTGGACGCGCCCCGCTTCCAGTGGGTGGGCGGGAAGAAGGTCCAGCTGGAGCGGGAGGTTCCCGCCCACATCGCGCAGAAGCTGGCGGACATGGGCCACGAGGTCGCCATCGTCAACTCCAATCTGGGGATGGGCCGCGGCGAGATCATCTGGCGGCTTGAGGACGGCACCCTGGTTGGCGGCACCGAGCCCCGCGCCGACGGCACGATTGCGGCCTGGTGACTTGTCGGGCCTCTCCCGCAGGAATCGCGGCCGGGGCCGGTCATAATGGAAAAGCGCTTTTGGTGGATTCACCAAAAGCGCTTTTTCATCGTGGTTTGACGAAAGAAGGGGGCGGCCCCATATCGGCGGTCCCGCCGGGGGCGTCTTTTCACCGGATCAGGAGCAGGCCCAGGACCGCGGAGAGCAGGATGGTCTTGGGGATGCTGAGCCTGAACTTCAGGAGGGCCAGCAGCCCGACGATGCCGATGGCCGCGGCGGGAAGGCTGACGCCGCCGGCGGCGGAGGCGTAATTGGTCAGGGACAGGGAGCAGAGGACCGCCAGGATCAGCCCCAGGCAGACAGGGCGGACGCCGGTCATGACCTTCTGCATGAAATCCGATTCCCGGAATTTTTCAAAGGCCACGGCGGCCACGGCGCACAGCAGGAGGGTGGGGGACAGGACGCCGAGACTGGCGCAGACCGCGCCCAGAAAGCCCGCCACCCGGGTCCCGGCGAAGGTGGCGCAGTTCAGCCCCAGAGGGCCGGGGGTCATCTCCGCGATGGCCACGATGTCGCTGACCTCGGAGATGGTCATCCAGCCGTGGGAGAGCATCTCGTGATTGATCAGCGGCACCATGCTCAGCCCGCCGAAGCTGGTGAAGCCGATCTTGCAGAAGGACCAGAACAGCTCAAGGAGCACCACGGCCATCCGCCTCCTTCCGCCGCTCCCGCCAGGTGCAGAGCAGGAAGCCCAGCAGGCCGCCCAGCAGAACGATCAAAATGCAGTTGACGCCGAAAAAGAGGTACAGGCAGAACCCCAGCAGCATGATGAGGTACCCGGCCCTGCCGGTAAGGGCAGCCTTCCGCAGTCCCAGGGCCGCGGAGGCCATGATGGGGACCACGGCGGCCCGGACGCCCACCATGGCGCGGCTGACGTATACGTTGTCCCGGACCTGGGTGTAGAACCAGGTGACCAGCGTCAGGATCAGCAGGGGAGGGATCGAGATGCCCGCCACGCAGGCGAGGGCGCCGGGAAACCCCGCCGCATGGTAGCCGAACAGGTAGGAGACGTTGCCGATCATCAGGCCCGGCAGGCTGCGGCCCACGCTGGTGATATCCAGCAGCTCCTCCTCGGTCAGCCAGCCCCGCTTCTCCACGTACTCCTTCTGCATCTGGGCAACGATGGACCAGCCGCCGCCGAAGGTGTAAAAGCCGATTTTGAAAAACTGCCAGAACATGCCGGGGGCGCGGCCCCGGCGGCTGGAAGCGTTGGTTTCAGACTGTTCCATAACAGGCTCCTTAGTGATTCTTTTTATAGGTGAGATAGCCCTCCAGGATCAGGGACGCCGCCACGGCGTCCACCACCTTTTTCCGTTTTTTGGCGTTTTTGCCGCTGCCCATCAGGATCTGGTGGGCGTCGATGGTGGTGCGGCGCTCGTCCCACAAAACGACGGGCAGGGAAGTGGTTTCCCTCAACAGTTCCGCCATGGACCGGGCCTTTTCCGAACGGGGCCCCCGGGTGCCGTCCATGTTGATGGGGTGGCCCAGCACCAGTTCCTCCACGCCGTGTTCCCTTGCCAGGGCGGCAACGCGCTCCGCCACCGCCTCCGGGCGGTAGGCGTCGATGACGGTGGTGAAGCCGGCCAGAAAGCCGGTGGGGTCGGAGATGGCGATGCCGGTGTGGGCGTCGCCGTAGTC
>JAUNGH010000125.1 GCA_030524605.1 Oscillospiraceae bacterium
CTCCAGCGCCAGGATCTGCAGCAGGGATTCAAAGCCAAACAGCAGCAGTTTTCCGCTCATGGGGATTCCTCCTTATCTCATATCAGGCTCCAGCACATAGTCCCAAATATCCAGCGCCCGCCCGTCCCGGTGAAACGCACCGGGGTGGACGGCGGTGCGCGCAAAGTCCAAATGCTCCAGGATGCGGATGCTGGCGGCGTTCTCCGCCGCCGCGCCGGCATACACCGTGGCCGTGGGAAACAAACGGCACAGCGCGTCCAGCGCCATGCGGGCGGCGGACAGGCCGACGCCCTGTCCCCACGTCTCCGGCAAAAGCTGATAAAATAAGCCGAACGCCCCCTTTGCCGCGTCCACGGGCGGACAGCCCGCGATGCCGCAGAAGCCCCCGTCCCCCAGGACGGCGAAAATCGTGGGACCCGGCAGGGATGCCTGACAGTCCAGCAGGCGCTCCAGCCGTTGGGCCGCCTCCGCCGGGCCGCATGGGTCCGGGATGTTGGTATAGCGGATGACGTCCGGGTCGCCCCAAAGCACCTCCAGCCCCGGCAGATGGGCCGTGGACAGGGGCTCCAGCCGCAGTTTCCCCCTCCCCGTCATACAAGACGCTCCCCGTCCAGCACCGCCAGCACCAGCTTCTCCCCCTCATATTTCAGCTTCAGGGAGAAAAAAGGGCGGCCGGTCTCCAGCAGCTTCAAAAATATCTTGTCCCCCTCCCACAGGGGCAGGGAGAGCAGGTCCGCCTTTTTGATCCAGGCCAGCTCGCCCTCGTCGCACGCATGGGGCGTCCCCGTCCAGCCGGCGGCGGTGAAGAGGTGCATGTACTCCGTGGGCCACTGGTCGGAAACAAAAGTCACCAGGCCCCGGTAGCGGTAATCCGTCAGGGTCAGGCCCGTCTCCTCCCGGGTCTCCCGCAGGACGCAGTCCTCCGGGCTCTCCCCCTCCTCAAACTTGCCGCCCACGCCGATCCACTTGTCGCGGTTCAGGTCGTGTTCCTTTTTCACCCGGTGGAGCATCAGGTATTCGTCCCCCCGCTCCAGGTAGCACAGGGTGGAATTGATCATGGGCCATCTCTCCTTTTTCCGTATTATACCTGCATTTGGGCAAAAAGAAAAGCCCCATCCTCGCATCCCCTGCGGAAATCGGAAAAATATTCCAAACCGGGCAAAAAAGGGCCGTCCCCTGGAACGGCCCCTTTCCTTATTCTCCCACCCGCGCCACCTTCAGCGCCTGGATGACCAGCATGGAGCCAAACGACAGCCCCACGACGGCCCCCAGCTGCCCTGCGGACAGCCGGGCCGCCTGAAACAGCGGCGACAGGGACGGGACCAGCAGCACCGCCGCCAGCAGCAAAGCCCCCGCCGCGAAGGCCCCCAGCAGAAATTTGTTGTTCCAGAACCTTCTGGTCAGCAGCACGGGCCGGGGGGATTTGCAGCTGAAGCCGTGGAACAGGCGGCTCAGGCAGAGGGTTGCGAAGGCCATGGTGCTGCCCGCCGCCGCGCCGCCGGACAGCCCCAGGTGAAACGCCGCAATGGTCGCCAGGGCGATGACCGCGCCCTCCGCCGCCACGCCGGTGAGAAACACCCTGGTCAGGATGCCCTCGCTCCGGGGCCGGGGCTTCTCCCGCATCACCGCGCCGGAGTGGGGCTCCAGCCCCAGGGCAATGGCGGGCAGGGAGTCCGTCAGCAAATTGATGAACAGCAGATGCACCGCCGCGAAGGGCACCGGCAGGCCCGCCAGGGAGGCGTACAGCACCGTCAGAATGCCCGCCGCGTTGCCGGAGAGCAAAAACCGGATGGCCCGCCGGATGTTGGCGTAGACGTTCCGGCCATTCTTCACCGCCTGGACGATGGTAGCGAAGTTGTCGTCCGCCAGCACCATGCCCGCCGCGTCCTTGGCCGCCTCCGTGCCCGTGACGCCCATGGCCACGCCGATGTCCGCCTGCTTCAGAGCCGGGGCGTCGTTGACGCCGTCGCCGGTCATGGCCACCAGCTCGCCCCGGGCCTGCCACGCCCGGACGATGCGGAGCTTGTGCTCCGGGGAGACCCGGGCGTAGACGGAGACCCCGGGCACGAAGTCCCGCAGGGCTTCATCGCTCATGCCGTCGAGGACCGCCCCCTCCACCGCCTGGGTGCCTTCCGTCAGGATGCCGACCTCCCGGGCGATGGCGGCGGCGGTGACCCTGTGGTCACCGGTGATCATGATGGGCCGGATTCCGGCGGCGATACACGCCGCCACCGCCGCCCTGGACTCCGCCCGGGGCGGGTCCATCATGGCGATCAGCCCCAGGAAGTTCAGGCCGTTCTCGTCCTCCAGTCCCACGGCGGCGCCGTCCACCGTCCGGCATGCGAAGGCCAGCACCCGCAGGCCCTCCCGGGAGAACTGCGCATTGACGCGCTCCGCCTCCGCCCGCTCCTCCGGGGAAATGACACAGCGGTCCAGCAGAACGTCCGCCGCGCCCTTTGTCACCAGCAGCAGCCCGCCGGACAGCTCATGGACCGTGGACATCAGCTTGCGGTCCGAGTCGAAGGGCAGTTCCGCCAGCCGGGGCCAGCGGGCGCGGACGGCCGCCTCGTCAATGCCGTGGTCCTCTCCCAGCCGTACCAGGGCGGTCTCCGTGGGGTCGCCCACCTCGCCGGTTTCATCCACCGTGGCATCGCTGCACAGCAGCGCCGCCCGCAGCAGCGGCTCCTGCACGGGGTCGCGGAAGTCCGCCTCCTCCGCGGCGATCACCCTGCCGCCGGTATACAGCCTTTTGACGGTCATTTTATTCCGGGTCAGGGTGCCCGTCTTGTCGGAGCATATGACGGACACGCTGCCCAGCCCCTCCACCGCCTGAAGACGGCGGATGACGGCGTTCTCCTTCGCCATCTTCTGCGTGCCGAAGGACAGCACGATGGTGACGATGGAGCTGAGGGCCTCCGGGATGGCCGCCACCGCCAGGGCCACGGCAAAGAGAAAGGCATCCATCACGTTTTCATGGCGCAAAAACACGCTGACGGAGAATAAAACAGCGCAAATAATCAATATAATGGCAGAAAGCCGCCGTCCGAACTGGTCCAGACTCACCTGAAGGGGCGTCTTTTTCTCCTCCGTGTCCTTCAGCAGGGCGGCGATGCGGCCCATCTCCGTGTCCATACCCACCGCCGTCACCAGGAACCTGGCCCGGCCATAGGTGGCGAAGCTGCCGGAGAACACCATGTTCCGCCGGTCCCCCAGAGGGACCTCTCCGGCGATCTCCGCCGGGTCCTTCTCCACCGGCAGGCTCTCGCCGGTGAGGGCGCTCTCCGCGCATTTCAGTCCGGCGCACTCCAGCAGCCGCCCGTCGGCGCAGACGGAATCCCCCGCCTCCAGCACCACCACGTCCCCCACCGTGACCTCCCGGCCCGGTATTTGGAGCACATGGCCGTCCCGCACCACCTTGGCCGTGGGGGCCGACATCCTCTTCAGGCTGTCCAGGGACGCGGCGGCCTTCACCGTCTGGATCGTACCCAGCACGGCGTTCATGGTGATGACGGCCAGGATGACCACGGCGCTCTCCGCGTCGCCCAGCGCGGCGGACACTGCGGCGGCCGCAATCAAAATCAGGACCAGGAAATCCGCGAACTGCTCCAGAAAAATGCGGGGCACGCTTTTTTGCCGCCCCTCCCGGAGCTCGTTGAGGCCGTATCGTGCCAGCCTCTCCGCCGCTTCCCCGGCGGAGAGGCCATCCGGCCCGCTGTCCAACCCCCGGAGCAGGTCCTCCATCGCTTTTTCCCAAATTTTCGTCTGCTTCATGCTGCTCTTCCTCTCCGGCAGGACGCAAAAAGGCGAGGCCCTTGCGTCAATGCCCTGCATTGATATAAAAGTCTCGCCGTTTCGATCCGAAGCGGGGCGGTACGCCCGTACTGACGCCAGCGGATACACAGATGCCTGTGCCAGCTACTCCCTTTTCCTGGGGCATTCTATGCCAGTTTGCCCCGTCCGTCAAGGGTCTATGCCGTTCAGGTCGTGATAAGGTTTCGCCCTACGTCCCCACATCCGTCACCGCGCCAAGGAAGATGGGCACATGCGCCTGACAGTCGATGAGCATGTAGAGGAAGGGCCGATTCAGATAGACCGTCTTGGGTTCCGCCGGCGCAGCGGCTCCGGTATCCATCCCCACCAGCGTGGCAGCGGCGGCTCTGGTCCCCTTGGCGTCCACGGAGATGTAGGTCCTGTGGAGCGCCTGGCCGATGAAGATGTTCCCATCTGTGGAACTGCCGATGCCGGAGAAGTCGGCGGCGGGATCAAAGGCATCGGTCATGCCCATAGCCTGGAGGGCATCGTTCAGCTCCACGCGGCAGTCACTCTCAAAGGCGGGGATCGCCGCCCAGACCTCCTCCGTCCGCGCGCCGGACAGCAGGCCGTGCAGATGCTCCCCGGTCAGCCCGGCAGCGTAGTCCGCCACGCTGAGGCCCTCCTCCGGCAGCAGGGCCGCGAAGGCATACCGCTCCCCGGCGTAGTATTTCAGGAAGCCTGCGGCGTGGTCGTCCTCCAGATAGCGGTACTCTGTGGAGTACATCAGTTCCGCGTCCTGCCGGACGCCGTCCTCCCGGGTGAACACGCCGTCCTGAAGCTGGGATTTTTTGTAGACCTCCTCCCACTCCGCGTCAAAGGCCAGGGCGTTGACCAGGTACATAACGGCGCTGGGTGATATTTCGTCTAAAATGCCGTTGATCATGCCGCCGGTGCGCTTCTTCACCCAATCATTGATATCCTTGCAGGTCCCCGCGTCAAAGGGGGCCTTGTACAGCCCCGCGCCGTACCAATCCGCGTTGGCCTGCAAAAAGTCCTGCTCCACGGTGAAGCTCTCCGCGTCCTTGAACCAGATGGCATTGGCCATGTCCAGCTTCGTCTTTTTGGCGGAGGGCAGAGCGTTCGTATAGGCATGGAGGTATTGATTCAGCTCCTCCACCGGCAGGCCGAGGGCCGCCTCCATCTGGGCCAGCGTCTCTCCCCTTGCCCCGTTGGCGGTCATGGCCAGGGCGCACAGGACGGACAGGGGCGAGATCAGCGTGTTTTCCCCGCCGCCGAAGCTCTCCTGAAACAGCCGCACGCCGAAGTCCGTGACCAGTCCGGCATTCGCCCCGTCCAGTGCCGCATCGGCGGAAACAGGGTTTTCCTCAACGCCGGACATCAGATCCCCCGCCTGGGCCGAGCAGCCGGACAGCAGCGCGGAAACCGCCGTCATCAGGCACAGCAGCATTGCCAAAGCACGTTTTTTCATAAAGAATCCTTCCCTTCATCCGTTTCTGCCTGTATAGACGAAAAACAGCGTGAAAGGGTTTCACTCATTCCCCCATCACCTGGAACACGATGTCCCGCACCCGGTTCCGGGTGTCGCACTCCACCAGGGTCAGGTTCTGCCAGGGGCCGATGGTGATCTTCCCCGCCACGAAGGGGATGGTGATGAAGGGGGACAGCAGCGCCGCCTTGATGTGGGAGGAACCGTTGTCGTCGTGCCAGGTCTCGTGGTGCCAGTAGGGCACCACCCGGCCCTTTTCGTCCAGGTAGGGGGAGAATACGTCCAGCGCCGCCTTCAGGTCGTGGTTCACGATGCCCGGCTCAAACTCCAGGGTGGTCAGGCCCGCCACGCCGCCGGTGGTGAAGCCGGTGACGGTGCCGGCGGAGATATTGTGTTTTTTGCAAGCCTCCGTCACCGCGTGCTGGAAGTCCTCCGTCACGTCGATCATACCCATGTGGGCCTTGGTGTGATAGGTCTTCGTCTCCGTATAAACCGCCATAAAAACGGCCTCCTTTGTGGGTTTTCTGCATTGTAACACAGTTTTGGCTGTGATACAATAGCAGGGAGCATGATGTGATTTGGAAGGAGCTTCTGTGGATAAAGACACGGAATTCTATCAGGCGTTCATCGGCGGCCTTGTCAAACTGTCCCACGGCTGCGCGGACGCGGACTATGTGAAAAAAGGCAAGGTACGGGGCCGCCGGGCTGGCTGGGCGCGGCCGGAGGCATGAACGCTCCCCACGCAGCGCTCCAACAGCCCCATCCGCGGCAGAAAGGAGGCCCGCCATGGAATCCGGCGTCATCACCGTGGATCTCCACGGCAAAAACACCTATCAGGCCAAGATCACCGTGGACGCCCTGCTGCGGCGGGTCCGCCCGGGGACTTACCGCGTCCGCCTGATCCACGGCTGCCACGGCGGCACTGCCCTGCGGGACTTTCTCCGGGCGGAGTACGCCCGCCATCCCAAGGTAAAGCGGCTCATTCTATCCCATGACGGCGGCGCCACGGAGCTGGTACTGCGGGAATATGTTTAGGAGGTCGGTCTCATGCGCGCGGCGTTGATCCAGATGCCGGTGACGGCGGATAAGGAACAGAATATCCGGACAGCCTGCGAAAAGGTCCGGGAGGCGGCCCGGAACGGTGCGGACATCGCCGTGCTGCCGGAGATGTTCTGCTGCCCCTATCAGAACGACTGCTTCCGGGCCTACGGCGAGACGGAGGGCGGCCCCGCTCAGGCCGCCCTGTCCGCGCTGGCGGCGGAGCTGGGCGTTTACATCGTGGGCGGCTCCATCCCGGAGCTGGCGGAGGGAAATGTCTACAACACCAGCTATGTCTATGGACGGCGGGGCGAGCCGCTGGCCAGGCACCGCAAGGCCCACCTGTTCGATATCGACGTGGCGGGCGGCCAGCGCTTCATGGAGTCGGACACCCTTTCCCCGGGAAACGCGGTGACGACCTTTGAGACGGAGTTCGGCGTCATGGGCCTGTGCATCTGCTTCGACCTGCGGTTCGAGGAACTGGCCCGGTGCATGTGCCTGCGGGGCGCGAAATGCATCTTTGTCCCGGCGGCCTTCAACATGACCACCGGCCCCGCCCACTGGGAGCTGCTGTTCCGCCAGCGGGCGGTGGACAACCAGTGCTT
>JAUNGH010000126.1 GCA_030524605.1 Oscillospiraceae bacterium
ATCCAGCGGGTGTACAACCTGCTGACCTATGGCCGGGGCAGCGACTCGGATTTCGTGCCGGAGCAGGCCACGGAGGAGGACCTGGCCTTTCTGGAAAGCTACCCGGCCCGGCCTGACGAATTGGAGAAGACCCGGGCCCGCCGCCTGTGCGCCGTGGACGTGCCCCGCCCCTGGGAGATCATCGCCATCACCTTCACCAACAAGGCGGCGGGGGAGCTGAAGGAGCGCCTTGCCGCCCGGCTGGGGCCCATGGCCAACGACATCTGGGCCTCCACCTTCCACTCCGCCTGCGTCCGTATCCTGCGGCGGGACATCGACCGCATCGGCTTTGACAAGGACTTCACCATCTACGACACCGACGATTCCAAGCGGGTCATCAAGGATATCCTGAAGGAGCAGAACCTGGACGAGAAGACCTTCCAGCCCAAGAGCATCCTCTCCATCATCAGCAGCGCCAAGGACCAGTACGAGAGCCCGGAGGACTTCGCCCAAAAGCACAACAGCGAAATGGACTGGAAGATGAGCCGCATCGCCAAGGTCTACGCCGCCTACGCCAAAAAGCTCCGCGCCGCCAACGCCCTGGACTTCGACGACATCATCTACCACACCGTGACCCTGCTCCGGCAGGAACCGGAGGTGCTGGCCTATTACCAGGACAAGTTCCGCTATGTGCTGGTGGACGAGTATCAGGACACCAACCACCTGCAGTACCTGCTGACCAGCCTGCTGGCGGGGGGGCGGAAGAATCTCTGCGTGGTGGGCGACGACGACCAGTCCATCTACCGCTTCCGGGGCGCCAACATCGAAAACATCCTGAATTTCGAGCAGCAGTACCCCAGCGCCCGGGTCATCCGCCTGGAGCAGAACTACCGCTCCACCCAGAACATTCTGGACGCCGCCAACGCCGTCATCAAAAACAACCTGGGCCGCAAGGGCAAGACGCTGTGGACGGACAACGGCAGCGGCGACGTGGTGACCGTCAAGACCACCTTCAACGAGAGCGACGAGGCCAACTACGTGGTGGGGGACATCCTGATGGGGGTCAACCGGGGGCGGTCATTCCGGGACACGGCGGTCCTTTACCGCATGAACGCCCAGTCCAACGCTTTGGAATACGCCATGAAGCGCAACGGCATCCCCTATAAAGTGGTGGGCGGCATGAAGTTCTTCGACCGGGCGGAGGTCAAGGACATGCTGGCCTATCTCTGCGTGCTGAACAACCCCCTGGACGACCTGCGGCTGCGGCGCATCATCAACAACCCGGCCCGGGGCATCGGCGCCACCACCATGGACAAGGTGGCGGCCATCGCGGAGGCCCAGGGCGCGTCGTTGTACGAGATCATCCGCAACGCCGACCTGTTCCCGGAGCTGAAAAGCCCCGCGGCCAAGCTGCTGAAATTCGCGGATTTGATCGACAATCTGCGAAAAGCGGGGGGCGAGCTGGCCCTGCCGGAGTTCTACGACGCCGTATGTGACCAGACCGGCTATGTGAAGGCCCTGGAGGAGAAGGACGACATGGAGAGCCGGGGCCGCATCGAGAACGTACAGGAGCTGAAATCCAACATCCTGGGCTTTCTGGAGCAGGATCCGGAGGACGCCACCCTCTCCGGCTTCCTCAACGAGATCGCCCTGTATACGGATCTGGACAGCGTGGAGGCCGACGACAACTGCGTCACCATGATGACCATCCACTCCGCCAAGGGCCTGGAGTTCCCCACAGTCTATGTGGTGGGTATGGAGGAGGGCATCTTCCCCGGCAGCTCCGCCCAATACGACGAGGAGGAGCTGGAGGAGGAGCGCCGCCTGTGCTATGTGGCCATGACCCGGGCCAAGGAGAAGCTGACCCTGACCAACTGCCGCCAGCGGATGCTGTACGGCCGCACCAGCGCCAACAAATCCTCCCGCTTTCTGGACGAGATCCCGGAGGACAACATGCGCTGGGAGAGCAAGCCGGAGCGCGCTTTCGGCGGCATGGAGGGGGACAGCACCTTCGGCGGCGACAGCTGGGAGGGCGGCGCGTCTTACGGCGGCTTCGGCGGCGGAAGCGGCCAGCGCTCCGCCCGGCCCTCTGCCGGGGGGAGCTGGAGCAGCGGCGGCGTCCACAGCTACCGGGACACCGCGCCCAAGCCCGCGGCCCAGCGCCCCCTGCAGTCCGTGCGCAAGAGCGCCGGGACCGGCGCGTCCCTGATGCAGCTGAACCAGGGGGACATGGTGGAGCACACCGCCTTCGGAAAGGGCATGGTGCTTTCCGTCCGGCCCATGGGCGGCGACGCACTGGTGGAGGTGGCCTTCGACAATCTGGGGAAAAAGAAGCTGATGCTGAAATCCGCCGGAAGCCATATGAAGAAGCTGTGAGGCATGAGAAAAGGGCCGCCCGACAGGCGGCCCTTTTTGCGCTTGCGGCGTTATGCAAAGATCTCCTCCACCATGGAGCGGCAGGCCTGGATGTACATCAGGGCGTCCAGGCCGCAGGTCACGCTGTCAAACCCGGCGGCCAGGCGGCGTCTGGCGTCCTGCGCGTCACCGCAGAAGATGAAGGAGAGCTTCCCGGCCTGCTTGCAGGCGGCCAGGATGCGGCCGATGGCCTCCGTCATCTGCGGGGCATCCAGCTGCATAGGGCAGCCCAGGGCGATGGAGAGGTCCAGCGGCCCCACAAAGATGCCGTCCACGCCGTCCATGGCGGCGATCTCCTCGATATGGGCCAGGCACCCGGCGGTCTCGCACTGGGGGAGCAGGAGGGTCTGGCGGTTGCAGTCCTCCATGTAGGCCGTTACGCCGCCGGCGGCGTTTTCGGCAAAGCCCCAGCCGCCGTCCCGGGTGGGGCAGAAGCCCCGGTTCCCCAGCGGGGGGAACTTGGCGTACCGGATCAGCTGCCGCACCTGCTCCACGGTCTCCACCGCCGGGACGATGATGCCCCCGGCCCCCAGGTCCAGGGGGCGGAGCACGGCGGCCCGGGCGATCTCGTTGACGCGGACCACAGGCGTCACGCCCGCCGCGCCGGCGGCGGTGATGGCGGCGGAGACGAAATCCATATCCGCGGCGCAGTGCTCCGTGTCGATCAGCACATAGTCCAGGCCGGTGTAGGCCATGCTCTCGATGGCGACGGTGCTTTTCAGGTGGGTGAAGGTGCCCGCAGAGGGCTCATGCCGGCCGGCTTTTTCCAAAATACGGTTCATCGTGACATCTTCTTTCTGTTCTCTGTAAAATGACGGCCCCGAAAGGGCTTATTTCCGCCGCGCCTTCTGCTCCGGCAGCCACAAAAGCTCCTCAAAGCTTTTGATATACACGTCGCAGAAGCTGCGCATTTCCTTTTCATCCTGGGCGAAGAACCCGTCGTACACGCCCACCACCCGCATCTTCGCGGCCCGGGCGCCCCAGCAGGCGGCCAGGCTGTCGTCAAAGACCGTGCAGTCCTGGGGGCGGACGCCGTGCTCCCGGGCGGCGGCCAGCCAGATGTCCGGCTGCTTTTTCTCCAACCCCAGGTCGTGGGCGAAGGTGATGCCGTCGAAGTACTTCTCCAGATCCAGATTTTTCAGGGCGGTGCGGCAGTGCTCCGGCACGCTGGAGGTCACCACCGCCATGCGCCGTCCCTCGGCCCTGCACTGCTTCAGATAAGCCCGGACGCCGGGCTTGATGGCGACGTGGGCGTAGAGGTCCTTCGCCAGCTCCATCCACTCCGCCATGATCTCCTCGCAGCTCTCGGGCAGGCCGCAGAACTCCTTGGTGAACTTGGCCGCCAGGGGGAAGATGGTGTGGGCCACGCCCTCGTAATAGGCATGGGTATAGGGCAGCCCCCGCCGGGCCAGAAACTCCCGGTCCACGTTCTTCCAGATGCCGTTGGAGTCGATGAGGGTCCCGTCCATATCGAATAGAAACATGGTCAATCCTCCTTTTCCAGCCGGAAACGCCAGGGGAAATCCCGGGCCTCCTCCGCGTAATCGATGCCGATCCTTGGCCCGGCCCGCATCCGCTCTTTGGGAAGGGAAGGGCAGGGCAGGCCCGCGTCCGCCGGGGAGTCGCAGACGAACAGGACGCCGCCCGTCAGGTCCAGGCGGTTTTCCGCCCTGGTCAGCGCCAGACCCTGGCAGACCTTGCCGGGGCCGTTCATGAAATTTTTCCGCCGGCAGGCCGTCAGGGGCCGGTCCCCAAAGCGCAGGCGGCGGATGGTCTCCGCCCCCGCGATAGGCTCCACCGCCCGGATGAGGACGGCGGCAGGCTCGCCCTCCGGCTCCGTCACGAAGTTCAGGCAGTGGTACATGCCGTAGATGAAGTAGATATAGGCGTGGCCCGGCGCCATGAACAGGGTCTCCGTCCGGGCGGTCCGCCGGTAGTTATAGGCGTGGCAGGCCTTGTCGCACCGGCCGATATATGCCTCGGTCTCCGTGATGCGGCCCGCCAGCACCTCGCCGTCCAGCACCCGGACCAGGGTCTTGCCCAGAAGTTTTTGGGCGATCTCCACCGTATCGCCGTTGTAGAATTCGCGGGAAAGCCTTGCCATTTTCTCACCCCGGTGTTAAAATACCAATCTGTTGTGGCCGTTTACCACAAAGTATACCATAGAAGATATCATGGAGCAAGCGATATGAAAGTCAATCGGATCCGTCAAAATGTGTTTCCCATGCTGGCGGCCCTCATCTGGGGCACGGCCTTCGTGGCACAGAGCGTGGGCGCCGACTATGTGGAGCCCTTCACCTTCAACACCGCCCGGGCGGCAGTGGCCTTCTTGTTTTTGCTGGTGCTGTGCGGCGTGTTCCGCGTCCTGCGGAAAAACGACCCCGGCGCAAAGGCGGGGCCCGCGTCCCGAAGGGATCTGGCTGCCGGCGGCATCTGCTGCGGCGTGGCCCTGACGGTGGCTGCCAATCTCCAGCAGAAGGGACTGGAGACCACCACCTCCGGCAAGGCGGGGTTTATCACCGCGCTGTACATCGTCATTGTGCCCATTCTGGGCATCTTTCTGAAAAAGAAGGCCCCCAAGACCATTTGGATCAGCGTGGCCCTGGCGGTGGCGGGCCTGTACTGCCTGTGCATCACGGAGGAGTTCACCATTACCAGCGGCGATTTTTACATCCTGCTGTGCGCCCTCAGCTTTTCCGCCCATATCATGGTCATCGACTATTTTACCCAGAAGGTGGACGGCGTGGCGCTGTCCTGCGTGCAGTTTTTGGTGGTGGCGGTCCTGTCCGCGGCGGGCATGCTGGCGTCGGAGTCTCCCAGCTGGGCGGCTTTGCGGGCCTGCGCCTGGCCCATCCTGTATGTGGGCATCTTCTCCAGCGGCGTGGCCTATACGCTGCAGATCCTGGCCCAGAAGGATTCCAACCCCACGGTGGTGTCGCTGCTGCTGAGTTTGGAGTCGGTGTTTGCCACCCTGTCGGGGGCCGTCATCCTTCACGACCAGATGAGCGGCAGGGAGTACTTCGGCTGCGTTTTGATGCTGGCGGCGGTGGTGCTGGCCCAGCTTCCGGAGCCGCGGAAGCGCAAAACCGGGGCCGCCGGACAGAAATGACCCAAGCGGGGAGCCGATTTTCGGCTCCCCGCTTCATTTGGGGTTGGACAAAGGTGGACCCTTATGGTATAATGCAAAACTGTACGAGTATGTTGCGAGGTGATACCATGCGGATCGACGTGCTGGGCGTCGGCTTTGATAACGTGACCATGGCGGAGGCGGTGGAGAGAGGCACGGCCCTGCTGCACACGGAGGGAACCCACTATGTTGTGACCCCCAACCCGGAGATCGTGGAGGTCTGCCGGGAAAATCCGGAGGCAAGGCGGGCCGTCAACGGCGCGGACCTGGTGCTGCCGGACGGCATCGGCGTCGTCAAGGGCGCGGCCATGCTGGGCACACCGCTGAAGGAAAAGACCCCCGGCATTGAATTTGCCGCCCATTTGATGGAAAGAATGGCAGGGGAGGGCCTGTCCCTCTATCTGCTGGGGGCCAAGCCCGGCGTGGCGGAGCAGGCGGCGGAGAACCTGACAAGGCAGTATCCCGGGCTGGTCATCGCCGGCGCCCGCGACGGCTATTTCAAGGAGGACGGCCCCGTTGTGGAGGCCATCCGGCAAAGCGGCGCCGACGCGGTGTTTGTGTGTCTCGGCGCGCCGAAGCAGGAGCTTTGGATGGCGAAAAACGGCCCCGCCACCGGCGCGCACCTGCTGTGCGGCCTGGGCGGCAGCCTGGACGTGTTCGCCGGGACCGTGGAGCGGGCGCCAAAATTCTGGTGCGACCACGGGCTGGAGTGGTTTTACCGTCTCTGCAGGGAACCCAGGCGCATCGGCCGGATGATGAAGCTGCCGCTGTTTTTGGTGCATGTGAAACGGGAGAAGCGGAAGAAATGAGCGGAAAACTGATTGTGTTCGAGGGGACCGACGGCTCCGGCAAGGCCACCCAGACCCGTCTGCTGTGCAGATACCTGGAGGAGCAGGGCATCCCCTACCGGGAGATCGACTTTCCCCGGTACGGCAAGCCCTCCGCGGCCATGGTCCGGGAGTATCTGGACGGCAACCTGGGAAAGAAGCCCGGGGATGTCAACGCCTACGCCGCGTCCATGTTCTACGCCATGGACCGCTACGCGTCCTACAAGCAGGACTGGGGCGGCTTTTACGAGGCGGGCGGGCTGATCGTCGCGGACCGCTACACCACCTCCAACGCCGTCCACCAGGCGTCCAAGCTGCAGGCGGACGAGCGCAAGGCCTATCTGGACTGGCTGTTCGATTTGGAGTACCGGCTGCTGGGCCTGCCCCGGCCGGATCTGGTCCTCTATCTGGACATGCCCACGGAGATTGCCGGGCGGATGATGCGCCGGCGGGAGCAGGCCACCGGCACCCACGCCGACATCCACGAGCAGGACGAGGCGTATTTGAAAAGCTGCCGCGCCAACGCCGG
>JAUNGH010000127.1 GCA_030524605.1 Oscillospiraceae bacterium
AGGAGCTGTACATCCAGGGCTTCTCCTCCTCCATGCCGGAGGAGGTGCAGCTGCAAATGCTCCACAGCGTGCCGGGCCTGCGGCGGGCCGTCATGACCCGGCCGGCCTATGCCATCGAATACGACTGCATCGACCCTCTGGCCCTGCGGGCCACGCTGGAGGTCAAATCCGTGCCGGGGCTGTACGGCGCGGGGCAGTTCAACGGCTCCTCCGGCTATGAGGAGGCCGCCGTCCAGGGCTTCGCGGCAGGCGTCAACGCCGCCCGGAAGCTGCTGGGCAAGGGCGATTTCGTCCTCTCCCGGTCGGAGAGTTACATCGGCACCCTCATCGACGACCTGGTGACCAAGGGCACCAACGAGCCTTACCGCATCATGACCTCCCGCAGCGAGTACCGTCTGCTGCTGCGGCAGGACAACGCCGATCTGCGGCTGACGAAGCGGGGCCATGAGATCGGCCTGGTCCCCGGGGCGCGGCTGCGGGAAGTGGAGGAAAAATATGCCGCGGTGGAGCGGGAGATACGCCGCCTGACCCACACCGGCGCGGCGCCCTCCGCCGCCCTGACCGCATTTTTGGAAGCAAAGGGCACCACGGACGCCCCCGACGGCTGTCCCTTGATCTCCCTGCTGCGGCGGCCCCAGCTCCACTACGCCGAGCTGGCCCCCTTCGACCCGGGGCGGCCCGCATTGCCGGCGGATGTTGCCGAGCAGGTGGAGATCTCCGTGAAGTACGAGGGCTACATCCAGCGCCAGCAGAAGCAGGTGGAGGACTTCCGCAGAATGGAGTCCCACAAGCTGCCCGCCGGTCTGGACTACAGCGCCATCCAGGGCCTGCGGCTGGAGGCGCGGGAGAAGCTGAACGCCGTCCGGCCCTTGGATCTGGGACAGGCGGGCCGCATCTCCGGCGTGTCCCCGGCGGACGTGGCGGCGCTGATGATCTATCTGGAGAACCGCTGATCTGCCCGCTCTGCCGAAAGGGCGGACGGGGCGGATCTTCAGCCGGAGACCGGCCCTGCGGAGACGACGCTTTGCGGCGGAGCGGGAGCGCCCCGCCCTGCGAAACGATCCGCAGCCACCGGGTGTGCCGTGCGGGATCCGGCGCACATGGAAATATTACGACAGCCGCACACCCAGCTGCACACCAATTTGGAATGCCGCCGTGCACCAGTGCATCTGCAGTGTGGTCAGCTGATCCGCAAGAATGATCCGGTCTTCTTCCGGAGCCAGCCGGATCACCGGCCGAAGCAGTTCCTCCTGAAAAGCAGGAAGCACACGCAGCTGCGGTTCCGCGTAGTGATCGTAGAGCCATTCAAAGAGATTTTCCATAGTTGTCCCCTTCGTTATACGTGATTTAATCTCGTGTTTGTGATATTGTAACACGAGATAAAAGTTCTGTCAATAGGTGGTGTTTGTATGGAAGTATTGCTGCCTGCATTTTCATTGCGTTTAAAAGCCCTGCGCAAAGAAAAACACGTCACGCAAAAAGAAATGGCGTCACTTCTTGAGAAGACCGAACGCCACTACCAAGATATTGAAGCAGGCAGAATTAATGTGTCTGCCACCACATTAATTCTGCTGGCAAAATATTTTCATGTCAGCACCGACTACCTCCTGGGCTTGCAGGAGGAGCGCTGATGTTCTCTGCCAGCCCGTGAAATCGTGGTCTGCCAGCCTGTTTCACGGGGAAGAATCTGATATAAAATCTGCACAAAGGAAAGGAAACCGCACGCCCATGATCATCGACCTGACCCACACCATCACGCCGGAGATCCCTGTCTGCCCCGGCTCCCCCGCCCCCGAACTGTCCTCCTCCGCCGGCATGACCCGGAACGGCTACCGGGAGACTCTGCTGAAGCTGGGCTCCCACTCCGGCACCCACATGGACGCGCCCCGGCACATGCTGCCCGACGGCGCGGGGCTGGACGTCCTGCCCATCTCCCAGTTCTGCGGGCGGGCCGTGGTGGTGGACGTGTCCCATCTGGCCCCCGGCGGCATCATCTCCGCGGACTTCCTCCGGGACCAGAACGGCGCCATCCGCTCTGCGGACTTCGTGCTGTTTTACACCGGCTGGGAGAAGAAGTGGGGCACCGGCGGTTACCTGGAGGACGGCTTTCCCGTCCCCGACGGGGAGGCCGCCAAATACCTGGTCTCCTGCGGGCTGAAGGGCGTGGGCACCGACGCGCTCAGCATCGACCCCCTGGGGAGCACGGACTATCCCGCCCATAAGGCGCTGTTGAGCGGCGGTCTCGTCATCATTGAAAGCCTTTGCCTGAAAAAAGTGGTGTGCCGCAAAAACTTCCGCCTGCTGGCCCTGCCGCTGAAATACAAGGACGCCGACGGCGCGCCGGTCCGCGCGGTGGCGGATTTCCGGGAAATCCCGGAGGAGAAGGAGATGGAACAGGCATGAGGACATTTCTCGCCATCCTGGTCTGCAAGCTGGGCCGCTGGGTGGGCAAGCTGGTGGGGAAGGGCAGCTCCATGCCCGGCAAGGCCGCGCTGAAGATCTGCCCGGACATCCTGCGCCGGGTCCAGCTGCCGCCCCACATCATCGCCGTCACCGGGTCCAACGGCAAGACCTCCACCGTGGAGATGATCGCCGCCATCCTCCGGGCCGGCGGCAAAAACGTCGTCTACAACGAGGAGGGCTCCAACCAGATCGAGGGCGTCACCACCCTGGTGCTGACCCATGCCACGTTCGGCGGGCGGGTGAAGGCCGACGTACTGCTGATCGAGTCCGACGAGCGCTACGCCGCCCGAAGCTTTCAGTTTTTCCATCCCACGGAGTTCGTGGTGACCAACCTGTACCGGGACCAGCTGACCCGCAACGGCCACCCCGAGTGGGTCTACGACGCCATTCTGCCCGCCATCCACCCGGAGACGGAGCTGATTTTGAATGCCGACGACCCTCTGTCCAGCTGTTTTGCAGGCGGACACGGGAACGTCAGGTGGTTCGGGCTGGACAGATGCTCTATTTCCACCGACGCCCCCACCGGCGTCTATCACGACGGCGCGTACTGCCCGGTGTGCAAGGCCCCCATGGTCTATGACTACGTCCACTACAACCACATCGGCGCCTACCGCTGCACCAAATGCGGCCACGCCAGGCCCGCCGCGGATTACGCCGCCACAGCGGTGGATCTGGAGAGCGGCGTCCTGACCATCGACGGCGGCGTCACCATCCAGCTGGCCTTCCGCAGCATTTACAACGTGTACAACATCCTGGCAGCCTACGCCGCCTGCCGGGAATGCGGCGCAAAGCCGGAGACGATTGCCGGGGGCATCAACAACTACATCCTGAAAAACGGGCGGATGCAGAAGTTCGCTCTGGGACAGCACCACGGTACGCTGCTGACCAGCAAGCACGAGAACAGCGTCGCCTACGACACCAACCTGCGCTACATCGCCTCCACCCAGGCGGACTGCGCGGTGCTGGTGATCGTGGATGCGGTGAGCCGGAAGTATTTCACCAGTGAAACCAGCTGGCTGTGGGACATCGACTTTGACCAGCTGGCAAGGCCCCATGTGAAAAGGATCGTCCTCTCCGGACGGTACTGCAACGACCTGGCGGAGCGGTTCAGCTTCACCGGCATCCCGCCGGAGGTCTGGTCCGTCCAGCCGGACATCGCCGCTGCCGCGTCGGAACTGGAGGCCGGGGGCGGGGAGGACCTGTATGTGGTCACCTGCTTCTCCGACCGGGACAAACTGCTGAACCTCCCCGCCGTGAAAAAGGAGGCGCTGTGATGGACATCCGGATTATCCATTTTTACCCTGACCTTATGAGCCTGTACGGCAGCTATGCCAATGTGTCGGTGCTGAAACGCAGGCTGGAGGCCATGGGAAACACCGTGGCTGTGGAGACGGTGGCTCCCGGCCGGGAGGCGGACATCTCCAACGCCGATTTTCTCTTCATGGGCGCCGGCACGGAGCGGAGCCAGAAGGCCGCGCTGGCGGACTTTATCCGGTTCGGCGGCGCCGTGAAAGCCGCCGCAGAGGATGGCGCCGCCATGCTGTTCGCCGGGACGGCCATGGAGCTGCTGGGAAAGAGCATTGCCGACGCCGACGGCAAGGTATACGACGGCATCGGCCTGGCGGAGTTCACCTCTGTTCAGGGCAAAAAGCGGTTTGTGGAGGACGTATACGGCATAACCGGGCTGTTCCCGGAGCCGGTGGTGGGCTTTATGAACAAGTGCTCCGTCATCACCGGCGTGGAGACGCCCCTGCTGGAGAGCCTTTCCCTGGGCTTCGGCAACGACGGGGAGAAGCGCCCGGAGGGCTTCCACCGGAAGAACGTGTTCGCCTCGGAGCTGACGGGGCCGATCCTGGTGAAGAATCCCCGGCTGCTGGACGCGGTGGTCTCCGCCATCTACCGGCGGCGGGGCGAGCCGCTGCCCGAGGAGCGGCCCGTAGACAAATGGGCCGAGGACGGCTACGCCATCACGGCGGAGCAGCTGCGGCTGCGGTGCGAGAAGTCCTGATAAAATACAAACATGTCCGACGCCCCGCTTCCTGGGAAGCGGGGCGTCGGCATCCTGCCAAAGAACCTCGCCAAAGGCGGGGGTGACAGGCCGAAAAGAGCCGCGGGAGAAATCCCGCGGCTCTTTTATTCATTGCTTGTGAGCCGATCAGCCCTCGTACATGGCCTTCAGCTTCAGCAGGTGCTCGTAACGCTCCATGGCGTTCTTTTCGTTGCGCTCGAACAGGACGGTGGCGCGCTCGGGGAACTCGCGGGTCAGGCGGGAGTAGCGGGCCTCGTTCATCAGGAACTCCTGATAGCCGCCCTTGGGCTCCTTGGAGTCCAGGGTGAACTTGGCGCCCTCGGCGGCGGGGTTGAAGCGGAACAGGTTCCAGTAGCCGCACTCCACAGCCTTCTTCATTTCCTTCTGGCAGTTCATCATGCCGCCCTTGATGCTGTGCATCTCGCAGGGGGAGTAGCCGATGATCAGGGAGGGGCCGTTGTAGGCCTCGGCCTCCTTGATAGCCTTCAGGGTCTGAGCGGGGTTGGCGCCCATGGCCACCTGGGCCACGTAGATATAGCCGTAGCTCATGGCGATCTCCGCCAGGGACTTCTTCTTGATCTCCTTGCCGGCAGCCGCGAACTGGGCGACCTGGCCAATGTTGGAGGCCTTGGAAGCCTGTCCGCCGGTGTTGGAATAGACCTCGGTATCGAAGACGAAGATGTTCACATCGTTGCCGGAGGCCAGGACGTGATCCACGCCGCCGAAGCCGATGTCGTAAGCCCAGCCGTCGCCGCCGAAGATCCACAGGGACTTCTTGCCCAGATACTCCTTGTCGGCCAGGATCTCCTTGCTGTAGGGGCAGTCGGGATCGGCCTCAAGGGCGGCGACCAGCTTCTCCACGGCGGCCTTGTTGGCGTCGTAGCTGTCCATGGTGGCCAGATACTCCTCGCAGGCGGCCTTCTTGGCGTCGTTGGTGGTCACGCCGGCCAGCTCCTTGACCTTGTCGGCCAAGCGGCTGCGGATGGCCTGCTGGCCCAGATACATGCCCAGGCCGTGCTCGGCGTTATCCTCGAACAGGGAGTTGGACCAGGCAGGGCCGTGGCCGGCCTTGTTGGTGCAGTAGGGAGAGGTCGCGGCGGGACCGCCCCAGATGGAGGAGCAGCCGGTGGCGTTGGAGATGTACATATGATCGCCGAACAGCTGGGTGATCAGGCGGGCATAGCTGGTCTCGGCGCAGCCGGCGCAGGAGCCGGAGAACTCCAGCATGGGCTGCTTGAACTGGCTGCCCTTGACGGTGTCGTCCTGCATATCCTTCTTCTCGGCGACCTCGGCGACGCAGTAGTTGAACACTTCCTGCTGCGCGGCCTCCTGCTCCTGGGCGACCATGGTCAGCGCACCCACGGGGCAGACGCCCACGCAGACGCCGCAGCCCATGCAGTCCAGAGGAGACACGGCCATGGTGTACTTGTAAACGCCCTTGCCCTTGCCGGCCTTGATGTCCACGATCTTGGCGGCGGCGGGAGCCTTGGCGGCCTCCTCCTCAGTCAGCGCGTAGGGACGGATGGTGGCGTGGGGGCAGACATAAGCGCAGTTGTTGCACTGGATGCACTTGGCGGAATCCCAGGTGGGAACGGAGACGGCAACGCCGCGCTTCTCATAGGCGGCGGCGCCCAGCTCGAACTGGCCGTCCACGTGCTTGACGAAGGCGGAGACGGGCAGGCTGTCGCCGTCCATCTTGCCAACGGGGTTCAGAATGGTCTTGACCTGCTCCACCAGCTCGGGCTTGCCAGCCAGAACGGTGGTGTCGGCGGCATCCTGGGCGTCGGCCCAGTCGGCGGGCACGTCGAACTTCTTGTAGGCGGTGGCGCCGGCGTCGATGGCCTTGTGGTTCATGTCGACCACGTCCTGGCCCTTCTTCAGGTAGGAGTGGGTGGCGGCGTCCTTCATGTACTGGATAGCCTCAGACTCGGGCATAACCTTCGCCAGGGAGAAGAAGGCGGACTGCAGGATGGTGTTGGTGCGCTTGCCCATGCCGATTTCCTTGGCCAGGTCGATGGCGTTGATGGTGTAGACCTGGATGTTGTTCTTGGCGATGTAGCGCTTGGAGGCAGCGTCCAGATGATGGTTCAGCTCCTCGTCGCTCCACTGGCAGTTGATCAGGAACACGCCGCCGGGCTTGACGTCACGGACGATGGGGAAGCCCTTGGTGATGTAGGCGGGCACATGGCAGGCCACAAAGTCGGCCTTGTTGATGTAGTAAGAGGACTTGATGGCCTTGTCGCCGAAGCGCAGGTGGCTGACGGTCACGCCGCCGGTCTTCTTGGAGTCGTACTGGAAGTACGCCTGGACGTTCTTGTCGGTGTGGTCGCCGATGATCTTGATGGAGTTCTTGTTGGCGCCGACGGTGCCGTC
>JAUNGH010000128.1 GCA_030524605.1 Oscillospiraceae bacterium
AAGATAGGTAACGCCAACATGAAAGCGACAGTCCATTGCGGCTGTCGCTTTTTTACATTTTCCGATTTATCTTGTAATTCCCTGGCGGATGTGGTACACTACAGCAGATATCAAGAATCAGGAAGCGAGGAATGATTTATGGATGCAAAGACGACGGGTATCGTTGCTTATATTACTTGGGTCGGTCTGCTGATTGCCATCGTGGCAGGCGACCGGGAGGGCGCAAAGTTCCATGTGAACCAGGCGCTGGTGATCTGGCTGGCGGGCCTGCTGTCCTTTATCCCCTGTGTGGGATGGCTCTGGGGCATCTTCTGCTTTGTCTGCGCGGTCATGGGGTGCATTGCCGCGATCAACGGCGAGGAAAAGGCGGTTCCCCTGCTGGGACAGATCAAGCTCTTAAAGTAAGCGTGAGGAGGCCGCGCGCTTTGCGCGGCTTTTCTTTTGGAGGAACGCATGGACAAGCGGATGACGGACCGGGAGGTCTATCCAACCGCGTGGATCACCCTCGGGGCCCTGGGCGCGGCGTTTTTGATTTGGAAGCACCTGCTGGGTGCACCTGTCGTCAGCGGCTGTTGGTTTTACCGGAGTTGGCATGTCTACTGTCCCGGCTGCGGCGGGACCAGGGCGGTGACCGCACTGGCCCACGGACGGCTGCTGGAGGCGCTTTACTACCATCCGGCGGTTCCGGTGACGGCGGTTTTGGCGGCCGTCTACCTGTCCTCGCAGACAGTGCGGCGGCTGCGGGGCGGGCGTGGCTGGGCGCTGCGTTACGATGTCCGCTGGCCCCGGCTGCTGATGGCGCTTTTGCTTGCCAACTGTGTGCTGCGGAATCTGCTGCTGATCGGCTTTGGGATTGAAATTTGAACCTGCGGAGAAAGGTGTGGGACGGCTGTGTTTTTCGTGTTGCCGATGCTGCCGCTTTTGGCAGTCTACATATTGGCGGCGGTGCTGCCGGCGATCCTGCTTCTGCGGTATATCTACCAACAGGACACTGTGGAAAAGGAGCCGCTGGGGCTGCTGCTGACCTTGTTGCTGCTGGGCGTCGCGGCGGCGCTGGTCTCCGGTGTTCTGGAGCGGCTGGCACAGACCGTTTTGACGATGCTGGTGGATCCGGGCAGCCCGGTCTATACCATTTTGCTGGCGTTTCTGGTGGTGGCCCTGGTGGAGGAAGGCGCCAAATTCTATCTGCTGATGCGGCGGACCTGGTATCATCCCGCCTTCAACTACCGCTTTGACGGCATCGTGTACGCAGTCTTCGTCTCCCTGGGCTTTGCGGCCTTCGAGAATATCCAGTACGTCCTGCACTACGGCCTTTCCGTGGCGCTGCCTCGGGCGCTGCTGGCGGTGCCGGGCCATATGTCCTTTGCCGTTTATATGGGGCTCTTTTATGGGCGGGCCAAGCTCTGCGAGACCTGCGGCGATGAGGCGGGCAGGCGGCGCAACCTGGCGGGGGGCTATCTTGCCGCCGTGCTGCTCCACGGCATTTACGATTCCTGCGCCATGATCGGCAGCACGGTTTCCCTGCTGCTGTTTGTGGTGTTCGTGCTGCTGATGTACCGCGGCGTGTACCGGCTGTTAAAGCGGGAGTCCGCCACGGATGCGCCTGTGTGACAACAGCCCGGGGGGAAGCGATTTTATCGCTTCCCCCCGTTTTTTTCACTGCATATCATTGCAGGACATCCTGGATGTTGCGCTTGATCCTGCCGGACAGCACGCGGTACCGGGCTTGATCTTCACCGCTGAAGCCCGCGAAGCGGGCTGTTTCGTAGTCGCCCTGGGCGGCGTTCAGGTCGGCGAGAATGGGCTCCGCCTCGGGGGTGAAGGCAATGCTGAGCCGCTTTTCCCCCAGGTCCGGGGCACGGGTCTCCTCGATTTTGATGAGTCCCTTTCCGCTCAGCCGCTGCAGGGCCAGCGTCAGGCCGCCCCGGGAGAGGCCCGCAAAGTCCGCCAGATCCCTGCGGGTGCAGGAGGAGCCGGATTGGCACAGGGCCAGAAGCAGCCCGGCGTCGGCCAGGGACAGGTCGTTTTTCAGGGCGGCGGTCTCCAGATAGTGCTCCAGCAGCTTGCGGTCCCGGAAGGCGTCGCAGAGGATGCCGTCGCCGCGCAGCATGTCGGGATCGACGCGGATGCGCTCGTTCCCCAGCTTCTGGGAGCCGGGCAGCACGGCGGGCGGCACGGCGCCGTCCCCGGCGGCGTCCAGCAGGAAACGGTAGACCTTCAGGCGGCTTTTTTCGTATTCCTCCTCATCCAGGACGGTTTTGAAAAAGCGGTGGTAGTACTCAAACACCGTCAGCTTCATCTTGATGGTCCTGGAGATGGTCAGGCTTTGGTTGGCCAGGGAGCCCTTGGTCTTGACATAGTAGTAGATGGGGATCTGGAGGGCGTAAAAGGTCTCGGCGTAGCGGATATACTCCAGGTTGAACATGAAGTCCTCGCACCAGCTGATCTCCGGGTCCATGCGCAGGTGGTGCTCCTCCACGATGTTGCGGCGGTAGAGCTTGTTCCAGAGGACGCCGTAGTAGAAATCGGCGGGGTTTTCCATCATGTGGGCGGCATATTCCTCCCGAGACAGCACGGTGTCGTCGTCGATGTCGCCCTTGTGGGAGACCCGCTCGCCGATGACCCGGTAGAAGTCCGAGATCACCAGGTCGCACTGGCGGGCCTCTGCAGCCCGGACCAGGGAGCTGGTGGCGTCGGGGGTGATCCAGTCGTCGCTGTCCAGAAATTGCAGGTACGTGCCCCGGGCCTGGCCCAGAGCCAGATTCCGGGTGTCGGAGACGCCGCTGTTTTCCTTGTGGGTAACGCGGATCCGGGGATCTCTGGCGGCGTATTCGTCGCAGATCCCGCCGGAGCGGTCCTTGCTGCCGTCGTTGACCAGCAGCAGTTCGAAATCCGTGTACTCCTGGTCCAGGATGCTGTCGATGCAGCGGCGGAGGGTGTTTTCCGCATTGTAGACGGGGACGATGATGCTGACGGTTGGTTGCATAGGCAGACTCCTTTATGTGACAGTGCTTTTATTTTAGCATGGCGGGGCGGCGGACGCAAGCGCCTTGCAATGGGCGGCCGGGTGTTATATGATAAGCATGAAATCTTTTGGAACAGGACGGAGAAACGGATGGAGATCGAACGGAAATTCCTGGTCCGGCGGCTGCCGGAGAAGCTGGAGCAGTACCCAAAACAGCGCATTGAGCAGGCGTATCTCTGCAGGTCGCCCGTGGTGCGGGTGCGGCGCAGCAACGACGACTATTACCTGACCTACAAGGGGGCGGGGCTGCTGGCGCGGGAGGAGTACAACCTGCCGCTGACGGCGGAGGCTTACGCCCACCTGCTGGCCAAGGCGGACGGCAGCCGGATCGCCAAGGACCGCTATCGCATCCCCTGGGAGACCCACACCGTGGAGCTGGATCTCTTCGCCCCGCCCTTCGCGCCGCTGGTGCTGGCGGAGGTGGAGTTCAACACGGAAGAGGAGGCTGCCGCCTTCCAGCCGCCGGACTGGTTTGGGGCGGAAGTGACCTATGACCCGTCCTACAGCAATTCCAGTCTCAGCGGGAAAACATTTGACACGTGAGGAGGGACGCCTGTGCGGGTTTTGAATATCGGTTCTTTGAACATCGACTATGTGTACCGGGTGGACCACTTCGTCCGGCCCGGCGAGACCCTCCACGCGGGCTCCCTCCGGGCGGGCTGCGGCGGCAAGGGGCTGAACCAGTCCGCCGCCCTGGCCCGGGCGGGGGTGGAGACCTGGCACGCCGGGCTGACCGGCCCGGAGGGAGGCTTTCTGCGGGAGAAGCTGGCGTCGTTCGGCGTTCGCACGGAGCTGGTGCGGGAGGTGGGCGAGACGACCGGCCACGCGATCATCCAAGTGGACGGCGCCGGACAGAACAGCATCCTGCTGTACGGCGGCGCCAACCGCTGCATGACGGAGGCCTTCGTGGACGAGGCCCTGGCCGGGTTCGGGCCGGGGGACTGGCTGCTGGCGCAGAACGAGACTGTCTGCGTGGGCCATGCCGTCGCCCGGGCGAAGGAGCGGGGCCTGCGGACTGCCCTGAACGCCGCGCCGGCAGACGGGGCTCTGCGGGAGATGCCCCTAGAACTGCTGGACCTTCTGTTCGTCAACGAGGTGGAGGGCGCGTTCCTGGCGGGCACGGAGGAGCCGGAGGAGATCGCCGCCGTGCTGACGGAGAGATATCCGGAGACCACGCTGGTCCTGACGCTGGGAGAGGACGGCGCCCTTGCCGCGAGGCACGGGCGGGAGACCGTCCGGACGGCGGCCTTCCGTGTCCCAACGGTGGACACCACGGCGGCAGGAGACACGTTTACAGGCTTTTTCCTGCGAGGCGTCCTGGACGGGAGACCGCCGGAGGACTGCCTGCGCCTGGCGGCCGCCGCCGGTGCCGTTGCGGTGACACGAAGGGGCGCGGCGGACTCCGTGCCGTCCTATGAGGAAGCTGCGGCTTTCCTGGCGGAGCGCGGCAGATAAGGAGGGAACTTTGATGGAACAGGAGATCATCCGCCCGGGGCGTTACCGCCACTTCAAGGGCAATGAATACGAGGTGCTGTGTGTGGCCGCCCACTCCGAGACGCTGGAGCCCATGGTGGTCTACCGGGCGCTGTACGGCGAGCGGGGCGTCTGGGTGCGCCCGGCGTCCATGTGGAACGAGACCGTGGAGCGGGACGGGGTGACGTACAGGCGGTTCACCTATATCGGGGAGCCATGAAAACGTGGCGGCGTGACGCGGTTCCTGTTTGCCGCTGAAACGGAAAGGGCAGTCCCGTGTCCGGGACTGCCGGGGGAACTGGAAGTTGTTGATTGTGAAATGCTACAGTAATTCTTTATCAACATATTTTGCAACGTCTACCCAATCATGAAATTCCGGACTGACACCTTCGTCTGTATCGAGTTCAAAATCATAAACCCTGTAATCTCTAATACATGTTCCATTTTTAATATGTACAAATTCTGCATTTCCGGCATCACCATTATAATACCCATAAACCAATTCCTGTCCATCGGATATAGCAATCCATGAAGATGTTTGCCAAGCAAAAAATTCGTTTTCAGACGTATCTTCGAATGAAATGCTGCCATTACATTCTTTTATATAAATTTCTCCAAGATGATATGATTTTAATATATCATCAAATTCCCAAGCTGATTCACATCCCATTTTATTAGCATACCATTCCATCGGAGAATCAATTTTTCCTTTTATCCAAAATACACTTGCCATCTGTGTTCCTCCTCACCCTTTAGTCCGTTTAGAGTTGAGTCCTTGAAATTCGTTCTCAAAAACTCCGATTTGTCCATCACTTTTTATCATACTTTAGCATGCCTGTGGGCGGATTGCAAGGAACGGTCAAAGCGCGGGAGCCTGCGCCTCGTACGGTCCGATTCAAAGGGACAAACGCCGTAATATCTTGACTTTGCGCCTGTTCTATGCTAAAATTTTTCCGATAATAAGGCTGCTGTCCGCCCATGGCGGGACGGCTGCCGGGAGAACCACGAAATCAAACAGAATGGAGATATGCATCATGGAAAGAATCAAGACTCTTGAGACCCGCTCCCTGTGCGAGAGCGCCAAGAACGGCGGCTGCGGCGAGTGCCAGACCTCCTGCCAGTCCGCCTGCAAGACCAGCTGCGGCGTCGCCAACCAGAAGTGCGAGAACGCTGATAAGTAAGCAGAGCGTGATGAAAAAGCTGCCGCCTGTCAAGGCGGCACTTTTTATGTACGAGGAGAGGAATATATGGTACATCAGTATCAACTGAACGGCTACAACATCGTGCTGGATACCTGCTCCGGCGCCATCCACGTGGTGGACGAGGTGGCCTACGACATCATCGCCATGTTCCAGGATCGCACCCCGGACGAGATCGTCTCTGCGCTGCTGGAGAAGTACGCGGGCCGTCCCGACGTGACGGAGCGGGACCTGCGGGACTGCATCGGAGACGTGGAGAGCTTGGTGAGGGCGGGCAAGCTCTATACCCCCGACACCTTTGCCGATATGGCGGGAACGTTCAAGGAGCGCTCCGGCGACGTGGTGAAGGCCCTGTGCCTCCATGTGGCCCACACCTGCAACCTCAACTGCGCTTACTGCTTCGCCAGCCAGGGCAAGTACCACGGCGACCGGGCGCTGATGAGCTTCGAGGTGGGCAAGCGGGCGCTGGACTTCCTGATGGAGCACTCCGGCAAGCGCCGGAACCTGGAGGTGGACTTCTTCGGCGGCGAGCCGCTGATGAACTGGGACGTGGTAAAGCGGCTGGTGGAGTATGCCCGGAGCGTGGAGGGGGAGCGGGGCAAGAACTTCCGCTTCACCCTGACCACCAACGGCGTGCTGATCGACGATGATGTGATCAACTTTGCCAACCGGGAGATGAGCAATGTGGTGCTGTCCCTGGACGGACGGAAGGAGATCAACGACCGCACCCGGGTGGACTACGCCGGGAACGGCAGCTATGACCGCATCGTGCCCAAATTCCAGAAGCTGGTCGCGGCCCGGGGCGGCAGAAACTACTATATGCGGGGCACCTTCACCCACGCCAACCCCGACTTTACCAACGACGTGTTCCACATGGCGGACCTGGGCTTCACGGAGCTGAGCATGGAGCCGGTGGTCTGCGCTCCCGACGACCCGGCGGCCCTGACCCCGGAGGACCTGGAGATCGTGAAGGATCAGTATGAGCTCCTGGCGAAGGATATGCTCCGCCGGGAAAAAGAGGGCAGGCCCATCACCTTCTACCACTACATGTTGGATCTGACCGGCGGCCCCTGCATCTACAAGCGCATCTCCGGCTGCGGCTCCGGCACGGAGTA
>JAUNGH010000129.1 GCA_030524605.1 Oscillospiraceae bacterium
CGCCAAGCTGGAGTGCCCCATCGTCTCCAACAATTCCGCCCACCGCTGGACGGAGGACGTCCCCATGGTGGTGCCGGAGATCAATGCGGAGCACATTGAGATCATCGAGGCCCAGCGCAAACGCCTGGGCACGAAGCGGGGCTTCATCGCCGTCAAGTCCAACTGCTCCCTCCAGAGCTATGTCCCGGCCCTGCACCCCCTGAAGAAATACGGCCTGGAGCAGGCCCTGGTCTGCACCTATCAGGCCATCTCCGGCGCGGGCAAGACCTTCCAGCGCTGGCCGGAGATGGTGGACAACTGCATCCCCTACATCGGCGGCGAGGAGGAAAAGAGCGAGCAGGAGCCCCTGAAGCTGTGGGGCCATATCGAGGACGGCAGGATCGTCAAGGCCGAGGGTCCCTCCATCACCGCCCAGTGCTTCCGGGTGGCCTGCCAGGACGGCCACATGGCCGCCGTGTTCATGAAGTTCGCTGAGGGCCAAAAGCCCTCCATGGACCAGATCAAGGCCGACTGGGCCGCCTTCCGGGGCCCCGCCCAGGAGCTGGACCTCCCCTCCGCCCCCAAGCAGTTCCTGCACTACTTTGAAGAGGAGAACCGCCCCCAGACCCGGCTGGACCGCAACCTGGAGCGGGGCATGGCCGTCTCCATCGGCCGCCTGCGGCCGGACACCCAGTACGACTACAAGTTTGTCTGCCTGAGCCACAACACCCTGCGGGGCGCCGCCGGAGGCGCGGTGCTGCTTGCCGAGCTGCTGTGTGCCAAGGGATACATCTGATACCGGCGTTGTACGAAAGAAACGGCCTGCCGCAGCAGCGGCAGGCCGTTTCTTTTTCGGTGGGTCGGCGCATAAGAGTGGAGAGTGAAGAGTGGAGATTGAAGATATTTGGGGTCTGACGCCGGTGGAACAATTTTAAATCGTCCGGCGGAGCCGGACACCATATCTTCACGCTTCACTCTTCAATCTTCAAAAGGAGTGTTTTTATGAAACAGCCCATTTTCACCGGCTCCGGCGTGGCCATCGTCACGCCCTTCAACAACGAAACCGTGGACCTGCCCGCCCTGGGGCGGCTCATCGACTTCCAGCTGGAAAACGGCACCGACGCCATCGTCGTCTGCGGCACCACCGGGGAGGCCACCACCATGACCTACCGCGAGCGGATACGGGCCATCGAGTTCTGCGCGGAGCATGTTGCGGGCCGGGTGCCCGTCATTGCAGGCAGCGGCTCCAACTCCACGGAGGTAGCCGTCGCCCTGTCCCGGGACGCGGAGCGGGCCGGAGCCGACGGGCTGCTGCTGGTAACGCCTTATTACAACAAGGCCACACAGGCCGGTTTGATCCGCCACTATCAGGTCATCGCCGACGCGGTGACAAAGCCCTGCATTTTGTACAACGTCCCCTCCCGCACCGGGGTGAACATCGCGCCGGAGACCTACGCGGAGCTTGCGAAGCACCCCAACATCAACGGTGTCAAGGAGGCGTCCGGGAATCTTGGCGGCATCCAGAAGACCCGCAACCTGTGCCCGGAGGATTTTTCCATCTGGTCCGGCAACGACGACGAGACGGCGACTGTCTGCCTGCTGGGCGGCGTGGGGGTGATCTCCGTTGTGGCCAACGTCCTCCCCGCCGAGATGCACGCCCTGGCAAAGCTGTGCCTGGAGGGCGATTTCGCCTCCGCCGGGACGCTGCAGCTGTACTTAAAGAACTTCTGCGACGCCATGTTCTGCGAGGTGAACCCCATCCCCGTCAAGACGGCGCTGAACCTGCTGGGCTGGGAGGCCGGGGCCCTGCGCCTGCCCCTGTGCGAGCCCAGCCCGGAAAACCGGGAGCGCATCCGGCAGACACTGGTGAAGTACGGGCTGATGAAGGCGTGAAAAGGGCGGGACGAAAGTCCCGCCCTGTACCGCTTGATCGCCGGTGGAGGCGGCCCCCGCGCTGTTGTACATCAGGGCTGCGTCCCAAAAGCAGAGCGGTTTTATTCTTTCTTCCGTGTCAGGAAAATTCCTGTGACCGCACCAATCAGGATGACCGGGGCTGCCCTGACAAACAGCCATTCAAATGCGTGAACAGCTACGCCGAGAACGGCGGTCTCAGGTTCGCCATAATCCCAACCCAGGTAAGGGCTTTCCAATGCAAGCAAGATTGCAAAAATTGCCGCTATGACTGCGCACAATGAGATCAGAAGCCAATGCAGCATCCTTTTTCTTGTGGTTTTTCTCTGTGCAAGCTGCAAATTGATTACCTCCAGTTTTGCGGAAATCGCCTTTAAGTCATCAGCTTCCGGCGCAATGGCCTTTTCTCCAAGCAAGGTACTTACAGGTGTTTCCAGCGCTTCCGACAGGGAAATCAACAGATCAGAATCGGGGACTGACAATCCCTGCTCCCATTTGGAAATGGTTTGCCGCACCACGTTCAGCTTGACCGCAAGCTCCTGCTGCGAAAGCCCTTTTGATTTTCTGATCGTTTTGATATTTTCGCTGAGCATCGGGGATGACCTTCTTTCTTTGTTTTGTTATCACGATTGTAGGCGAAATTACCCATTGCCGCAAGCAACGCATCTTAACACGCAACCAAAACAACAAATTCCCATTCGTCTATCAGTATATGGGCCCAAATACAGCGCCTCTTTCCGCCGAAAGCAGGGCAGCCCAAACGTGACACAGCCGCCCGAAATTTTTTCGGGCGGCTGTTTTTATGCAATCCCCTGCTCCCATTTGAAGCCCGCTTCGGCCTGCCGGAGCGCCTCCAGCATGGCCTCCCGGCTGTCCAGCGCCAGTATCTCGCAAAAGGGAGAGGGCAGCTCCGCGGCGGGGATCTCCCCGTCTGCGTGGAGCTCGCCGTCCTCCGTGCTGATGAGCAGGCGGCTGTCCGCAAGGCAGCCCCGCAGGTCCCACAGGAAGTCTGCGATCTCTTCCGGGTCAAAGCCCTGGTGGATGGGGCTTCCGAAATTGGTGTCAAAATCCACGCTGCCCTCCCGGAGCGGCCTCTCCTGCCCGGCGGCGTCCAGGGAAAACACCTCATAGCGGCAGGCGGCGGAACCCTGGTACATGGTTGGCAGATACCGCAGCAGATAGTCCTGCCCGCCGATCTCACAGGCAAACAGGCTGTTCCATCCCGCGTGGGACAAGGATGCCATCTCCGACCACAGCAGGCTTCCGTCCGCCCGCCTGACGTTCAGCTCATACCAGCCCGCATTCTTCCCTTCCGGCTCCCATACCGTTGTCAGTTCCACTGTCTCCGCCGCGCCGTCGTGGTCGAAGTCGTACTCCCCGGACAGGGTCTCCGTGGTCTCCCGCGAAGAGCCGCCGGTCAGTTCGCCGTCCTCCATACGGAGGAAGCAGCGGTAAAACAGGGCGGCGTCCTCGCTGTCCGCCTGCATGTCCCGGTACCGAAAACGCAGGGTGTGTCCATCCAGCCATTCCACCGCATGGAGAAAGGCGTACTCCGCCGACCGCGCCTCCGCCGGCAGGGGGATCTCCCAGCCGGTGAAGGTCTCCGTCTCCAAAACCGTCACGCGGCTGCAGGCCCGCCCCCTTCTGGAGAGGGCCAGATACCTGCCGTCCGGCGACCACAGGGCGGTGGTCTCATAATCGCCGCTGTCCTCCCACAAAACGTCCCCGGTGGCCGTATCCGCCACCCGCACCGTCTCCGCGGAGGGCACCGGCTCCCCGTCGCCGCCCTCGTCCAGCTGCCGCGCCTCATACCTTCCGTCCGGGGAGAGGGCCTCCCCCTCCAGCGGCGTCATGGCCGTAACCGCGCCGGAGAGCCACGCCGTCCCGGCGATGCCCGCCGCCGTCAGCGCCAGCAGCACCAGACCGCCCAAAATCTGCTGTCTCTGCATAAAAATGCCACCCCTGTACCGTAATACATACAGTATAGGAATGGCAATTTTTTATGTCAACTACAATTCGGTTACAAAATCAAACAAACTCCGGCTCAGTGCGCGTTCATTGTCAATTGTCCATTGTCAATTATGAATTGTCAGCCCGCGCTCCCCCGCCGGAACTCGATATAATCCTCATACGTCCCCATTTTGTCGATGAGGCCGCCGTTTTCAAACTCCATGATGCGGTTGGCCACGGTCTGGACGAACTCGTGGTCGTGGCTGGCAAACAGCACCACGCCCTTGAAGTCGATGAGCCCGTTGTTCACGGCGGTGATGGACTCCAGGTCCAGGTGGTTGGTGGGCTGGTCCAGCACCAGCACGTTGGACCCGAACAGCATCATCCGGGACAGCATGCACCGCACCTTCTCGCCGCCGGAGAGAACCTTGACGGGCTTGAATACATCGTCGCCGGAGAACAGCATCCGCCCCAGGAAGGCGCGCTTGAAGGACTCGGTGTTCTCCTCGGCGTTGTCAGCCGTATACTGGGCCAGCCAGTCCAGCAGGTTCAGGTCGCAGCCGTTGAAGAAGGCGGAGTTGTCCAGGGGAAAATAGCTGGTGGTGATGGTGGTGCCCCACTTGTAGCTGCCCGCGTCCGGCTCCAGTTCGCCCATGATGATCTTGAACAGGGTGGTCTTGGCGATCTCGTCCTCGCCCACAAAGGCGATCTTCTCCCCCTTGTTCACCCGGAAGCTGACATTGTCCAGCACCTTCCGGCCGTCCACGGTCTTGCTCAGGTTCTCGACGGTGAGGATCTCCTTGCCGCACTCCCGGTCCATCTTGAAGCCCACGAAGGGATACCGCCGGGAGGAGGCGGGCATCTCCTCCACTGTCAGCTTGTCCAGGAGCTTGCGGCGGGCGGTGGCCTGCTTGCTCTTGGACTTGTTGGCGGAGAAGCGCTGGATGAACAGCTGCAATTCCCGGATCTTCTCCTCATTCTTCCGGTTCTGGTCCCGGATCATCCGCTGGACCATCTGGCTGGACTCGTACCAGAACTCGTAGTTGCCAACGTACATTTTGATCTGGCCGTAGTCCACGTCCACGATGTTGGTGCACACGGTGTTCAAAAAGTGGCGGTCATGGCTGACCACCAGGGTCAATGCCTCGCAGTCCATGAGGAAGTCCTCCAGCCACTCGATGGCCTGGATATCCAGATGGTTGGTGGGCTCGTCCAGCAGGATGATGTCCGGCTTTCCGAACAGTGCCTGGGCCAGCAGCACCTTCACCTTCTCCTTGGCGGTGAGGGAAGACATCTCGCTGTACAAAATGTCATTGGAAAGACCCAGGCCCTGGATCAGGCGGCTGACGTCGGACTCGGCCTCCCAGCCGCCCATCTCGGCAAACTCCGCCTCCAATTCAGACGCTTTCACGCCGTCCTCGTCGGTGAAGTCCTCCTTTTCATAGAGGGCGTCCTTCTCCTTCATCACGTCGTACAGGTGCTGGTTGCCCAGAATGACGGTGTCCAGCACGGTATACGCATCGTATTGGAAGTGGTCCTGCTTCAGGATGGACATACGGTCCTCTTTGGAAATGACAACCTCGCCGCTGGTGGGCTCCAGATCGCCGGAGAGGATGCGGAGGAAGGTGGACTTCCCCGCCCCGTTGGCGCCGATGATGCCATAGCAGTTGCCGGGGACGAATTTCAGGTCCACATGCTTGAACAGCGTCTGGCCGCTGAAGTTCATGCTGACGTCGTTGACTGTAATCATGCTTTTGTTCCTTTACTAAAAATTTATAACAAGATAAAAGAGTGGAGATTTGAGAGTGAAGAGTGAAGATATGGCGTCCGGCTTCACCGGACGATCTCATGATCTCAACTCTCCACTCTTCAATCTTCACTCTATTTCACATAGGCCCGGTGGAACACCTTCTTGCCCTTCTTGATGACCACGCCCTCGCCCTCAAAGTCGCTCTGGTCGAAGGTCACGTCGATGGAGGCCACTTTCCGGTCGTTCACGGCCACGCCGCCCTGCTGGATCAGGCGCCGGGCCTCGCCGTTGGAGGGGCACAGGCCGCAGGCCACCAGCAGATTGATCACACCGATCTTTCCGTTTTCAAACCTGCCGGCATCCAGCTCCGTGGCGGGCATATTGGCGGTGGAGCCGCCGCCGGAGAACAGGCCCCGGGCGGTCTCCTGGGCGCGGGCGGCCTCCTCCTCGCCGTGGACCAGCTTGGTCAGTTCGTAGGCCAGGATCTCCTTGGCGGTGTTCAGCTGGCTGCCCTCCCACTTGTCCATCTCGTCGATCTGGTCCAGGGGCAGGAAGGTCAGCATCCGGATGCACTTGAGCACGTCCGCGTCCTCGATGTTCCGCCAGTACTGATAGAAGTCGTAGGGGGAGGTCTTGTTGGGGTCCAGCCACACGGCGCCCTTGGCGGTCTTGCCCATCTTCTTGCCCTCGGAGGTCAGCAGCAGGGTGATGGTCATGGCGTGGGCGTCCTTGCCCAGCTTGCGGCGGATCAGCTCGGTGCCGCCCAGCATGTTGCTCCACTGGTCGTTGCCGCCGAACTGCATGTTGCAGCCGTACTCCTGATACAGATGGTAGAAGTCATAGGACTGCATGGGCATGTAGTTGAACTCCAGGAAGCTCAGGCCCTTCTCCATCCGCTGCTTGAAGCACTCGGCCCGCAGCATGTTGTTGACGGAGAAGCAGGCGCCGATGTCCCGGATGAAGTCCACATAGTTCAGATTCAGCAGCCAGTCGGCGTTGTTGACCATCATGGCCTTGCCCTCGCCGAACTCGATGAAGCGCTCCATCTGTTTTTTGAAGCACTCGCAGTTGTGCTGGATGGTCTCCCTGGTCATCATGGAGCGCATGTCGCTGCGGCCGGAGGGATCGCCGATCATGGCGGTGCCGCCGCCGATCAGGGCGATGGGCCGGTTGCCCGCCATCTGGAGCCGCTTCATCAGGCACA
>JAUNGH010000130.1 GCA_030524605.1 Oscillospiraceae bacterium
TGGGCCGTCTGGGGGAGGACAGCTGGATCGAGCCGTCCTTCCGCTGTGACTACGGCTCCAACATCTCCCTGGGCGGCGGCGTTTTCATCAACTACGACTGCGTATTTCTGGACGTGGCTCCCATCGCCATCGGTGACCGGGTGCTCATCGCCCCGCAGGCGGGCCTGTACACCGCCGGACACCCCCTGGACCCGGCGGTCCGGGCCTCCGGCCTGGAGTTCGGCCGCCCCATCACGTTGGAGGACGACGTCTGGCTGGGCGGCCATGTCACCGTATGCCCCGGCGTCACCGTCGGCAGGGGCTCGGTCATCGCCGCAGGCTCCGTGGTGACAAGGGACATCCCCGCCGGCGTCGTGGCCGCCGGGAACCCCTGTAAAGTCCTCCGCCCTCTCACCGATGCGGACCAGGCCAAATGGGAGGCCCGGCGGCGGGAGTATGAGACCCGGCGCAGCCAGCCCGGCAAGGGCTGACGCTCTCCCCGTCCCCGGGTATATGGGAAACCCGGCATCTGCATCCCCGCGCCCCTTCCGGCCCGATGCCGCAGGTGCGGCGACAGCAAAAGGAGAAGGCCCGTTGGGCCTTCTCCTTCTGCGTCCGGGCAGGTTCTCCCCGGATTTAATTCATCTGCTTGCGGCGGCTCAGGTTCATGGTGCCGTCCTGCATGTTGTTCAGAGAGTCCAGGCTCTTGCCGGTGCCCAGTGCCACGCAGGAGATGGCGTCGTCTGCGATCACGGTGTGGATGCCGGTGCGGGCGGTGACCAGCTTGTCGAAGCCGGCGACCAAGCTGCCGCCGCCGGTCATGACGATGCCGTTGGTGGAGATGTCCGCCACCAGCTCCGGGGGCGTCCGCTCCAGCACGGAGTGGATGGCCTCCATAATGCGCTCCACAGGCTCCTCAAAGGCGTCCATCATCTCCGTGGAGCTGACGGTGACAACCTTGGGCAGGCCCGTCAGCAGGCACCGGCCCTTGACGTCCATGGTCTCCTCCTCGTCCTTGGGGAAGACGCAGCCGATCTGCTTCTTCATCTCCTCGGCGGTGCGCTCGCCCACCAGCAGGTTGTGGGTGCGGCGCATATACTTGACGACAGCCTCGTTCAGCTGGTCGCCCGCGATCTTGATGGAGGCACTCTCCACCACGCCGCTGAGGGAGATGACCGCGATATCTGCGGTGCCGCCGCCGATGTCCACCACCATGTGGCCGTCGGGCTTGGCGATGTCGATGCCCGCGCCAATGGCGGCGGCCACGGGCTCCTCGATGAGGTACACCTTCCGGGCGCCGGCCTGGATGCCCGCGTCGATGACGGCGCGCTCCTCGACCTCGGTGATGCCGGAGGGCACGCAGATGATGACCCGGGGCTTGAAGAGGGAGACCCCGGCGACCTTGTGGATGAACTCCCGCAGCATCCGCTCGGTCATGTCGTAATCGGAGATGACGCCCTCCCGCAGGGGGCGGATGGCGACGATGTTGCCGGGGGTGCGGCCCAGCATGGCCTGGGCCTCGGTGCCCACCTTCAGCAGCTTGCCGGTGTTCTTATCCAGCGCCACCACAGACGGCTCGTTCAGCACGATGCCCTTGCCCTTTACATATACCAAAACCGAAGCGGTACCCAGGTCGATACCGATATCCTTTGCCATGGACATACTTCCACCTCATTGTTCTTTCTATAGCTTATAGCCTATTATGAACGGTTTTCCCGTATACAATCATACAAGGTATATTATACTGGCAGTTTTCCCCGATTGCAACCCTATTATTTTTCGATTTTGTGAACGTTTCTCCCCAGGCGCGTCAGGGCCGCCGCAGCGCAGACCACATCCGCCGCCCCGGCGTCCTTCAAAACCCGGACGCACTCCGTCAAAGTGGCGCCGGTGGTGCAGATGTCGTCCACCAGCAGGATGCGTTTTCCCTGTATTTTGTCCGCTTCCGCCGGCTCGTAAACCCCCAGCACGTTGGCCCGGCGGGCGGAGACGTCGTGAATGCCGGACTGGGCCGGGTTGTCCTCCGTCTTCCGCAGCAGGCGCACCGGCTCCGTGTCCCACAGACGGCAGGCGGCCCGGGCCAGCAATTCCGCCTGGTCATAGCCCCGCTTCCGCAGCCGCTTGCGGCTGACGGGCACCCAGGTCACGGTGTCGAACCCGCCGGAGAACCGCTCGGCGGCGCACTGGGCGATCAGGGCGCCCAAAGGCTCCCCAAGGCCCGGCGCACCCTGGAATTTGAAGCGCAGGATGCCCTCCCGTGCCAGATCCTCGTACCACAGCGGCGCGGCGCACCGCAGTCCGCCGGGGCCTTCCCGCAGGCCCTCGGCAACCTCCGTCCACGGCAGGGCGGCTTCGCACCTGGGACAGACGCCTGTTCTATCCTGGACCTTGCCGCAGAAAGGGCATTTGGGCGGGAACAGCAGATCCAGAAAAACGGACAGTACGCTCATGGCTGCTTCCGCTTCCTGGGGTATGGGGCCGGCTCATCCGTCAGGCCCACCAGGTAGTCAACGCTGACGCCGTAGTATTCCGCCAGTTTTACAACTGCGTCCAACGGATAACGGGTCGTCCCGATTTCATACTGTGAATAGGTGTTTTGGCTGACATGGAGCACTGCCGCGATCTGTTCCTGTGTCAGCCCCTTATCAATCCGCAAATCGCGGATCCGTCCATATTTCAGGATTTCCGTCCTCATACTCATCACCTAAGACGAGTATATGTATCTGGAAATCAGATAATTTTGTTTATCTAGTTTCTAGATAAACATGGGTGTACACAGTCTTACCGCGTGGGGGGCGCATTCCAGCGCCGCAACACGGCGCACACCTTCCGCCCCGCCCGCCAGGGCGGACAAACCCACGCCCCGTGCCTGCGGCGCAGCTGCTCCGCAGGGGCAAAATTACTCCCCGCTGTGGGCCAGCCGCCACCTGAGCCCGGAATACCGCCGCTGCTGCCGGTCATTCTCCGCCATGGCCCGGATGGCCGCGTCATCCCCCACCACGATCAGCAGCTCCCGCGCCCGGGTCAGCGCCGTGTATAGCACCCCCCGCACCATCAGCGACTGTGCCGACGGCATCGCCGCCATCACCACGCAGCGGTACTCGCTGCCCTGGGCCTTGTGAACCGTCATGGCGTAGGCCAGGTCCACCTCGTTCAGCATCTCCACGCCGTAGACGGCGGAGCGCCCGTCAAAATCCAGCTCCAGCCACTCTCCGGAGGGATCGATCTGCACGATCTTTCCCACGTCGCCGTTGAAAATGCCGGTTCCCACGCTTCCGTCGGCCTTCTCCCACACCACGTCGTAGTCGTTCCGGGTCTGCATGATGCGGTCGCCATCCCGGAACAGCCGCTCGCCCCACTGGAGCTCCCGCTTGTCCGGGGACTTGGGATTCAGCGCCGCCTGCAGGCAGCGGTTCAAGTTGATGGTGCCGCTGGGGCCCTTGCGGGTGGGCGACAGGACCTGGATCTGGTCCGCCGGGATGCCCATCTTGTCCGGCAGCCGCGTTTTGCACAGCTCCACCACCGTGGAGAGCGTCCGCTCCCCGTCCCGGCGGCACATGAAGAAAAAGTCCCCCTGGTCGTTGGTCAGCTGAGGCGGCTGGCCCCGGTTCACCGCGTGGGCGTTGCGGATGATGGCGGACTGCTCCGCCTGCCGGAACACCTCCCGCAGAAAGACGGTCTCCACCCGCCCGCTGCGGATCAGGTCGGAAAATACGTTCCCCGCCCCCACGGAGGGCAGCTGATCCGCGTCCCCCACCAGCACCAGCCGGGTGCCGGGCCGCAGGGCCCGCAGCAGGGCGGAGAACAGCGTCAAATCCACCATGGACATCTCGTCCACGATCACCGCGTCGGCCTCCAGCGGCTCCTTTTCCGTCTTTGTGAAGGCCACCTGGCGGGTGGACTCGTTCCAGCTCATCCCCAGCAGGCGGTGGACGGTCTGGGCCTCCATGCCCGTCAGCTCGCTCATGCGCTTGGCCGCCCGGCCCGTGGGGGCCGCCAGCACGATGTCCAAGCCCATCTTCCGGAACAGCGCCACGATGCCCCGCACCGTGGTGGTCTTGCCGGTGCCGGGGCCGCCGGTCAGGATCAGCACCCCCGTCCGGGCCGCCAGCTGCACCGCCTGGCGCTGCTGGGGCGCGTAGGTGATGCCCTGCTCCGCCTCGATCTCCGCCACGGTCTGCGCCGCCGCCCGGCTCTCGTCGGCATCCACCGCCAGCAGATTGTTCAGCCGTGCGCAGGCTGTGGCCTCCGCCTCCCACAGCCGCCGGAGGTAGCAGGCATCCTCGTTGGCGACGCGCTCCTGCACCACCGCCCGCCGCTCGATCAGGCTGTCCAGGGCCTGCTCCACCAGCTCCTGCGGACAGTCCAGGAGCCGGCAGGTGGCGGCGACCAGCTTGTTCCGGGGCAGGAACACATGGCCGTTGTTCTCGTTGTGGCTCAGTTCAAAGGTCACCGCCGCCTGGAGCCGCTCGTCGCTGTCGGCGGAAATGCCCATGCTCATGGCGATTTCATCCGTGACGGAAAACGCCACGCCGCAGGCATCGGCGGACAGCAGATAGGGGTTCTCCCGCACCATCTCCAGCGCCGCGTCGCCGTACTGCCGGCGAAGCTGCATGGCCAGAACGGGGGGGAGCTGGTACTGGGCCAGGAAGGCCATCAGCCGCCGCAGGCCCAGGGCAAGGCGGAAGCCGGCGGCGATTTCCTGGGCCTTTTTGGCGGTGATGCCGCGGATAGAGTTCAGCCGCTCCGGCTCTCGCTCCAGGATGTCCAGGGTTTCCGCGCCGAAGCGGTCCACGATGCGCCGGGCGGTGGCGGGGCCCACGCCCTTGCAGATGCCGGAGGCCAGGTAACTGAAAATCTCCTCCTCGTCCTCCGGCAGCGTCCGCTCCAGCTCCACGGCCCGCAGCTGCTCCCCGTGCTGGGGATGCTGCTCCCACACGCCGCTGACCGCCAGATGCTCTCCCGGCGCCACGCAGGGGATGCAGCCCACCACTGTGACCACCTCCCCCTCCTCCGTCAGCAGGCGGAGGACGGTGTAGCCGTTCTCGGCGTTTTGAAAAATCACGCTATGTACGGTGCCCTCGCAGGCGGTCAGTTCTTCCATGTCCGTTCTTCTTTCCTTTACTTCACACGAAATTCCTCAGCGTTCACCAGATCCGCGTTTTTCTCCCGGTCGGCCAGATACTGGGCCAGGCCCCGGGCGTCCCCGGTCAGGCCGCAGTCCGCCAGAATGATCTTCGCCCCCGGCAGCCGCCCCTGTAAGCGCCGCAGCTCCCGCACGTCGGCCTCCATGGCCAGGGCCTCTCCCCGAAGGGGCAGCACCAGCAGCAGTCCCGGGACCGTGGGCCGGCCCGTGTGGAGCACAGCTCCCGCCAGAAACCAGACCACGGTGGTCAGGCCCACGGCGGAGAGGAACGCGATCACGCCGTCCTGTAGCAATACCATACCAAATCACCTCGGGACAGTGTATGTCGGGGGGCTTGTCTGAGGTGAGGGGCAGGGTGTCCGCCCTGCGGGCGGGGGCGGGGGTGCGCCGCCAGGGCGGACATCCTCACCGCACGTCCGTGCGCCCCACCAGATAGTCGATGGAGACGCCAAAATGGTCCGCCAGTTTCCAGGCGTTTTCCAGATTGGGGAGGTTTATTCCACCCTCAAACTTCTGATAGTGCTGTTCCACAATTCCTACAGCGGCAGCCACCTGAACTTGCGTTTCGCCCTTTTCCTTCCGCAATGCTCGAAGTCTTTCTTTCAAAATCATAATTTCTCCTATTGACACACCATTTTCAATGTGATATTCTATCATTAAATCACAGTGAAATCACTGTTTTTTGAAAGGCGGCCCTCATATGTCCGATTTCATGTTATGGCTCTACGCCCACTACATCAAGCCCCAATTGGAAGCAGTTCCCCAAGGCGACTACGAAATTTATTTTGACTCGTTCTTTGACGAGACGACCTTCAAAGGCGAGCAGTATTATGACAAAATCATAGAATTCACTGCCGTCCACGCCTTCCTGCTGGGCCTCCGCACCGGACAGGGCCTGCCCCAAATGTAGCTTTTACCGCGTGATCCCCAGCTCCGCCAGGATGGCCTCCTCCCGCGCCCGCATCCGGGCCTTCATCGGCCCCTCGTCCAGGTGGTCGTACCCCAGCAGGTGCAGGATGGAATGGGTCACTAAGTACGCCAGCTCCCGGCGGTTCGAATGCCCATACTCCTTGGCCTGGGCGGCCACACGCTCCATGGAGATCACCATGTCCCCCAACGGGATCAGCCCCGTGCCGGGGTCGGCGTCCTCCGACCTGGGCAGCTCGCCGGGCCGGAGGTCAAACTCCGGAAAGCTCAGCACGTCGGTGGGCCGGTCCACCTGCCGCATCTCTCTGTTGATCTGATGGATGCCCCCGTCGCCCGTCAGCAGCACGTCCACCTCGCAGGGCAGCTCCATGCCCTCCGCCGCCAGGGCGGTGCGGATGACCTTGCGGATCAGGGCGCAGTTCCGCTCGCTGGCCGCCCCCGGCACGTCGGCGGTGACGGGGATATAGTGCCGCTTCGCCATCACTTCCGCCCCTTTCCGCCGCTCCGGGCCGTCTCATAGTCCTCATACGCCTGGACGATGCGCTGCACCATCACATGGCGCACCACGTCGGCGTTGGTCAGTTCGCAGATGCCGATGCCCTCCACATTTTTCAGCACCCGCATGGCCTCCCGCAGGCCGGAGGGCTTGCCGTCCGGCAGGTCGATCTGGGTCACGTCGCCGGTGATGACGATCTTGGAG
>JAUNGH010000131.1:0-4848 GCA_030524605.1 Oscillospiraceae bacterium
GCGCCCAGGGTCCACTTCCAGTTGTTCATCTCGCGCTTGATGGCGCCCATAGCGGCGAAGCAGGGAGCGCACAGCAGGTTGAAGACCATGAAGCTGTAAGCGGAGAAGGCGTTGTAGTCGCCGGCGATCATCGTCCAGATGTCGGCGCTGTCCTCCAGCAGGTCGGCTTCGCCGGCATAGTGGTACAGCACGCCGAAGGTGTTGACAACCTCTTCCTTGGCGATCAGGCCGGTGATGGTGGCGACAGTGGCCTTCCAGCCGTCGCTGACCCAGCCCAGGGGGATGAAGATCCAGGCAACGGCGTTGCCGATGACAGCCAGCAGGGAGTCGTTGTTATCCTCCACAGCCTGCCAGACGCCGTCTACGAAGCCGTAGCCCTGGAGGAACCACAGGATGATGGAGCTCAGCAGGATGATGGTGCCGGCGCGCTTGATGAAGGACCAGCCCCGCTCCCAGGTGGCACGCAGAACGTTGCCGGCGGAGGGCAGGTGATAGGTGGGCAGCTCCATGACGAAGGGAGCGGGCTCACCGGCGAAGGCCTTGAACTTCTTCAGCATAATGCCGGAGATGACCACGGCGGCGATACCGATGAAATAGGCGGAGGTCGCCACCCAGGCGGAGTTGCCGAACAGAGCGCCGGCAAACAGGCCGATGATGGGCATCTTGGCGCCGCAGGGGATGAAGCCGGTGGTCATGATGGTCATCTTGCGGTCACGGTCCTGCTCGATGGTACGGGAGGCCATGATGCCGGGCACGCCGCAGCCGGTGGCTACCAGCATGGGGATGAAGCTCTTGCCGGACAGGCCGAAACGGCGGAAGATACGGTCCATGATGAAGGCGATACGGGCCATGTAGCCGATGTCCTCCAGAATGGCCAGCAGGAAGAACAGCACCAGCATCTGCGGCACGAAGCCCAGCACGGCGCCCACGCCGGCCACGATGCCGTCCTGAATCAGGCCGTACAGCCAGCCGCCCTCGGCGACGCCCAGGGCGCCCAGGATGCTGTCAAACAGGCCGGGAACCCACTCGCCGAAGAGCACGTCGTTGGCCCAGTCGGTGCCCATGGTGCCGATGGAAATGGCCCAGCCGCCCATGGCGATGGCGTAAATCAGGAACATGACCACCGCGAAGATGGGCAGGGCCAGGATGCGGTTGGTGACGATCTGGTCAATCTTGTCGGAGGTGGACAGGCTGTGCTTGGCCGCCTTCTTCTTCACGGCCTTGGTTACCACGCCGTTGATGTACGCATAACGCTGGTTGGTGATGATGCTCTCGGCGTCGTCGTCCAGCTCCTTCTCGCAGTCGACGATGTGGGCCTCCAGATGCTCGGCCAGGACCTTGTCCAGCTTCAGGTCCTCCAGGACCTTGCTGTCGCGCTCAAAGATCTTGATGGCGTACCAGCGGAGATACTGGTCGTCCACCTTGCCCTGCACGGACTCCTCGATATGGGCGATGGCATGCTCCACGCTGCCGGTGAACACATGGGGCAGTTCGCCGGACTTATGGGCCTGCGCCAGCTTCACGGCCTTTTCCGCCGCCGCCATGCCGCCCTCGCCCTTCAGGGCGGACATCTCCACGACCTCGCAGCCCAGGGCGTCGCCCAGCTTGGCAAGGTCGATCTTGTCGCCGTTCTTGCGGACCAGGTCGATCATGTTGACCGCCACCACAACGGGCAGGCCCAGCTCGATCAGCTGGGTGGTCAGATACAGGTTGCGCTCGATATTGGTGCCGTCCACGATGTTCAGGATGGCATCGGGCTTCTCGCCCACCAGGTAGTTCCGGGCCACCACTTCCTCCAGGGTGTAGGGGGACAGGGAGTAAATACCGGGCAGGTCCTGGATGATGACATCCTTGTGGCCCTTCAGCTTGCCCTCCTTCTTCTCAACGGTGACGCCGGGCCAGTTGCCGACGTATTGGTTGGAGCCGGTCAGGCTGTTGAACAGGGTGGTCTTACCGCAGTTCGGGTTGCCTGCCAGCGCGATCTTGATTTCCATTGTTCTCTCCTTCCAGAAATGTTAGTTCTAGCTAACTTTTCACTTTAATAACAGGCGGCTCCCGCCGCCAACGGTTTACTGTACTTCGATCATCTCCGCGTCGCCTTTGCGCACGCTCAGCTCATAGCCGCGCACGTTCAGCTCCATCGGATCGCCCAGGGGCGCCACCTTGCGCACATAGATCTCCACGCCCTTGGTGATGCCCATGTCCATGATGCGGCGCTTCACCGGGCCCTCCCCGTGGAGCTTCGCAACGGTAACGGTCTCGCCTACCTTTGCGTCCTTCAGTGTTTTCATGTCCATTTCTCCTCCTTTAAATCATGATCCGGTTCGCCATGGTCTTGTCCAGCGCAATCCGGCTGTCCTTCACCTGCAGGATCAGGTTCCCCGCGATCTCGCTGACCACCGTCACGGTTCCATCCACCACAAAGCCCAACTCAGCCAGATGCTGGCGGATCTCGTCCTTGCCGGTGATTTTGCGGATCGTCACGGTGTCGCCCGTCTTTGCCATCGTCAACGGCATCATATGTATCCTCCTCCGCCAAAAATTAGTTGGAGCTAACCAGCCGCCAAAAATAGTGGTTAGATGGCTCTAACCGTTCACGCTCAAAGTTTAACGCGTCTAACTGCTTTTGTCAAGCCCTGCCAGGCAAATTTCCTTGCATTTCCCGTGTGTTTGTGTTAACCTCATGGTAATCGTTTCACTGCAAGGAGTTTTTTTATGAACATTCACGAATCCGCGGAAGATTATTTGGAGGCTATCCTGATTTTGAAGGAGCGCCAGGGTCTTGTGCGCTCCATTGACATCGCGCGGGAGAAAAACTTCACAAAGGCCAGCGTCAGCATCGCCATGAAACGCCTGCGGGAAAACGGCTATATCGAAATGGACGCGGAGGGCTACATCACCCTTCTGCCCCAGGGCATGGAGATTGCCCGGCGCATCTACACCCGCCACCGCCTGCTCTCCCAGTTTTTGGAGCACCTTGGCGTCAGTCCGGAGAACGCCGTGGCCGACGCCTGCAAGATCGAGCACGACATCAGTGTGGAGTCCTTTGAGAAGATCGTGGCCTTTGCCAGGGAGCGGGGCCTGATCGACGAGATGAATTGAGCATCCATGCGCAGAAAAGCGCTGGAAAGGGAATTCCCTTTCCAGTGCTTTTTTCATGCCTGCTTGACCGTCATTTTGCCTTGACGATGGGCAGCCAGACCTCGTGGTTGTAGTTGTCCGCCGCGTACACCTCGATGTCCGGCGCGGCGGCATATTCGTAGCCGGAGCTGGGCAGCCACTCGGTGATGATCCGCTTTTGCAGCGCCTGCATGGCCTCCGGCACGGGGCCGCTGCAGGGGAACACCGCCCAGGTGCCCGCCGGAACGGTATATTCATCCATTCCCTCCGGCGCGGGCCGCTCCGTTGCCACGGCGATGTAATAGCCGGAGAACTGGCCGCCGTCACAGGCGGAGACCCCCAGCACGCCCCGGGGCTCCGTGCCGTCCATCAGCGCACACAGCCGGGGGATGTCCCCGCCGCGCTCCGCCCAGAAGCGGGGCACCTTTTCAAAGCAGTCCTCCATGGTCATGGGCTCCCCGGTGCCGAAGCCCACCACGCGGAAGCCCTTCCTCTCCACGATCCGATACTCCATTGCACTTTCTCCTTTGATTGACAGAGTAAAGGTGATGCGGGGATAGGCCCTCAGCGCCGCGCCCCGGGTCCGGGCCGCCCTCGGCGGCACGCCGTGGATACTTTGAAACGCCCGGTTAAACGCCGTAGGGGACTCGTAGCCGTACTTTGCCGCGATGTCGATAACCTTCGCGCCGCCCGTCAGCTCCATAGCGGCGGCGGTCATCCGCCTGCGGCGGACGTACTCCGAAAAGGCCATGCCCGTCATGTAGGGAAACATCCGCTGAAAGTGGTATGGTGAGCAGGCCGCCCGCCGGGCCGCGCCCTCCAAGGTAATCTCCCCTGTCAGGCGCTCCTCCACATATTCCATGGCGTCGTTGAGCCGGTCGATCCATTCCATCCGCATCGCTCCTTTCTGTCTCTCAGGATACCACGGCTCCCCTCCCCTGTCCTCGCAGTCTCCGGGCGGAAAAAGAGAGGTTCCGCCACGTCAAGACCGGCCGCGGAAGACCGGCCGCCGCGCCGCGTCCCCGAAGTTGAACAGGAACACACCCAGCAGGATCACCGCCCCGCCGATCAGCGTGGCCCGGTCCGGCACCTCCCCTGCCAGCAGGAACCCCAGCAGACTGGTCAGGAAGGGGGTGATGAACATGTAATTACTGACCAGAGAGGTCTTCTCCGCTTTGGAAAACGCCTTAGCCCACGCGCCGTACTCCACTGCGCTGGAGTAGATGCCCAGGACCGCCGGATAGACGAACTGGATCCCCGGCGCGCCGGAGCCCTCCCGGACGGAGGCCGGCAGAAAGACCGCCAGCATCAGCGTCCCGGCGAAAATGCTGTAAGTAGTGGTCTGCAGGGCCGTATACGTCTTCGTCAGCCGCCGCTGGAGCAGGTTGTAAGCGCTGAGCAGCAGCGCCGCCAAAAGCAGCCAGCACCGCCCGGCGTTCAGGGAAAAGGCGCCGTCCGGCAGGGCCAGCACCGCCACCCCGGCAAACTCCACCGAAATCGCCGCCCACTGGAGGGGCCGCAGGTTCTCCCGTCATGACCGCCAGGGCGCAGGAGGCCGTGAAATAGCGCAGAAAGCCCAGGGAAAACGAGGAAAAATACTGCAAAGCCAGCCGGGTCAGCACATAGGCCAGTGACCAGAACAGAATGGTAACGGCGGCGTAGGGGTGGAAGCTGTCTCTGATACGCATGGCAATCCCTTCTGTACCGCCATACCCCGCAGATATTATC
>JAUNGH010000131.1:4858-6554 GCA_030524605.1 Oscillospiraceae bacterium
TCAAATACATTTGTTTTCATATGGCGGATAATTGCCCGTATCCTACCATACCCGCCTCCGCTTTGTCAAGCTCAAGTCTCCCCCCCAAACGCCTTGATCTCCGACAAAAACGCCTTGCCGTAGCGGCTGGCCTTGGCGTCGCCCACGCCGCTGACGGCCCGGAACTCTGCCATGGTCCGGGGCCGCGCCAGGGCCATCTCCCGCAGGGTTTTGTCGGTGAACACCACGTAGGCGGGCACCCCCTGGATCCGGGCGGTCCTGGCCCGGAGGTTCCGCAACCGTTGGAACAGCTCCGCCGCGGGGCCGTCCAGCTCCGCAGGCACGGGCTTCCGGCCGACGGCGGGCTTTTCCTCCTTCACCGTCTTCATCAGCAGGGCCGGGCCATTCAGCACAATGTCCTCCGCCCGCTCCCCCAGCCGCACCACCGGGTACTGCCCGGGGCTCAGGGTCAGGATGCCCTCGTCCAGCAGGAAGCGGATGCGCTCCCGGACCTCCTTCTGAGTCAGGTCCCCCAGCGCGCCGTAGCTCTCCTCCCGGTCCAGGTGATACTTCCGCACCTTGTCGGTCTCCGCGCCGCACAGGGTCTCCGCCACAATGGTCATGCCAAAGGCCTGGTTCAGCTCCACCACGCAGGCGACGATGGCACGGGCCTCCCGGCTGACGTCCACCTCCTCGAAGTTGTGGAGACAGTTGTAGCAGGTGCCGCAGTAGTCCGGGGCAAACTCACCGAAGTACTGTAAAATGTACTGCCGCAGGCAGCGCCGTGTCCGGCAGTAGCCCGTCATCCGCCGCAGGCGCTGGAGATCCCGCTCCCGCAGCAGCTCCGCCGTCCGGGCGTCCAGGCCCTCCCGGGGTTCGCTGTGGGTGATGAGGAACTCGCCCGTCCGCACGTCCTGGCCGCTGTAAAGCAAAATACAGCTGGAGGGCAGGCCGTCCCGTCCAGCGCGGCCCGCCTCCTGATAGTAGCTCTCGATGTCTTTGGGCATGTTGTAGTGGACGACGTACCGCACGTCAGACTTGTCGATGCCCATGCCGAAGGCGTTGGTGGCCACCATCACCTGGGCCCGGTCGTAGAGGAAGTCCTCCTGGTTCCGCCGCCGCTCCTCCACCTCCAGTCCCGCGTGATAGCGGGTGGCGGGGACGCCCCGCTCCTGAAGGAATTCACAGACCTCCTCCACGTTCTTCCGGGTGGCGCAGTAGACGATGCCGCACTTGCCGGGGCGGCCCTTCACCAGCTCCAGCAGGGCGGCCTTTTTGCTGTCCGGCTGCCGGACCTCGAAATACAGGTTCTCCCGGTCAAAGCCGGTGGTGATGCGCAGAGGCTCCTCCAGCTTCAGCAGCGTCTCAATGTCCTCCTTCACGTCCGGCGTGGCGGTGGCGGTGAAGGCCCCCACCGGGGGCCGCTTGGGCAGGGACGCCACAAAGGCCGGGATATTTAAATAGGAAGGCCGGAAATCCTGCCCCCACTGGGAGATGCAGTGGGCCTCGTCCACCGCCACCAGGGAGATGTCCGCTGTCTCCGCAAAGGCCCGGAAGCCCTCAGTCTCCAGCCGCTCCGGGGCGACATAAATGATCTTGTACCGCCCCGCCTTGGCCCGATCCAGGGCCAGCAGATACTGCCTGAAGGTCAGCGTGCTGTTGAGGTACGCCGCCGGCACACCCATCTGCACCAGCTGCATCACCTGGTCCCGCATCA
>JAUNGH010000132.1 GCA_030524605.1 Oscillospiraceae bacterium
GCACCCCTACCACCTGACCTGCACGGGGCGGGAGGGGTACATGCGGACGTACTGCGCGCACGGGATGCCAGGGTACATGCCCGTCAGGCGGGGGGGGGGGGGGGGGGGGGGGGCCCGGCTGATCTTTCCGGAGTATGTGGAGGTCTATGAGGAGAACTGCCCGGCCCACCACTTTGACTACAACATCTACGGCGCAGGCTACGGCTATCACCACTGCTTTTATCAGAAGAAACTGAGCCTCAAGGCCTACGACGAGCTGTGGCGGCCCATGCTGGGCATGGAATACGACCCGGACTGCGCCCTGCGGCTGGCCTGGTGGCGGCTGCGGTATCCGGCGGAGCTGACGGAGCAGGCAGAGGCGAATTATCTCACCTATCTTCAGGCCCACGCCCTGGACGCGGCCCGCTGGCGGCTGGCGGAGCGGGACGCGGCGGGCCTGCGGTTTCTGCTGGAGCGCACGGAGTGGACCCGGGAGGCACTGGCGGCGGCCTGCGATCTGGCAAGGGCGCAGGAGAGCCCGGAGGCTTTGGCGCTGCTGCTGGAGGAGCAGCACCGCAGGTTTCCCAGAGGGGCGGATAAGAGCTTTGCGCTTTGAGCTTTGAGAGTGAAGATTGAAGAGTGGAGAGTGAAGAAATTGTATCCGGCTCCGCCGGATGATTTTGATCGTTCCGCCTACGGCGGCACACATCATCTCCAATCTTCACTCTTCAATCTCCACTCTCTCAAGAAAGGGGGGCACTGCAGTGGGTGAAACAACGCAAAAGGACCTGTCCGCCATTGGGGAGGAGATCCTCTTTACGACCCGAAACGAACTCTATATGAACCTGCCCTACCTGGACGTGGCCCTGTGCGCCCTGCGGTTCCAGCCCGGCGGGGCGACGCTTTCCGTTGCCACCGACGGGGAGACGCTGTATTACGACGGCTCCTGGTTGGCGGAGCGGTATCTCCGCAGCAGGGTGCTGACCGACCGGGCGTATCTCCATGTTATCCTCCACTGTATGCTCCGCCATCTGGCGAAGAAACAGGGCAAGGTCCCGGAGCTGTGGGACCTTGCCTGCGACGTGGCGGTGGAGAGTATTCTGGATGAGTTGGACTACCCCTGCCTGAAGGAGGGATACGTCCCGGCCAAGCAGAAATTTTACGGCGAGTGCCGGGCGGACATGCCGGTGCTGACCGCCGAGGGCATCTACCGCCGCCTGCTTCGGCTGGGCCTGCCGGAGTATGAGCTGGCCCAGCTCCAGCGGCGCTTTCTGGTGGACGACCACGGCCTGTGGGATCCGGAGAAGCAGGACGATCAGCAGCAGTCCCGGCGGCAGGACGAGAAGTGGAAGGACCTGTCGGAGAAGACCCGGACGGGGATGGAGACGGTGCTGGCAGGCCAGGCCGCCGGCGGCGAGGCGGTGCTGGAGCAGGTCAAGGTGGCCGTCCGGGACGACGTGGACTACCGGGCTTTCCTGCGGCGGTTCGCCGTGCCCCGAGAGGTCCTGGCGGTGGACGGCGACGCCTTTGACTATATCTTCTATACCTATGGGTTACAGCTCTACGGCAACATGCCCCTGGTGGAGCCGCCGGAGACGAAGGAGGAGAAGCGCATTGAGGACTTCGTCATCGCCGTGGACACCTCCATGTCCACCTCCGGCGAGCTGGTGCGGCAGTTCCTGGCCTGTACCTATGCCATCCTCCGCAGCACCGAGACCTTCACCCGCAAGGTGAACATCCGCATCATTCAGTGCGACGACCAGGTGCGGTCCGATACCGCTGTTCACGACCTGGAGGAGCTGCGGGACTACATGGAGCGCTTCGAGCTGGCCGGCGGCAGCGCCACGGACTTCCGCCCGGTGTTTGAGCATGTGGCGCGGCTGCAGAGGGAGGGGGCCTTCACCTCCCTCCGGGGGCTGATCTACTTCACCGACGGCATGGGGGTCTATCCACAAAAGCGCCCGCCTTACGAGACGGCCTTCGTCCTGCTGGAGGAGCCGCCCATGTCCGTGAAAATGCCGCCCTGGGCCATCCGGCTGGTGCTGGACCTGCCGGGGCTTGAAAAGGCGGTGCGGGAGACGGCGGAGGAGCTGCCGGACCTGATCGACTTGGATGAACTTCCCCAACTCTAGGAGGAATCACGATATGAACATCAAACAGGCAAAGCAGGAGATCGCCAACACCTTAAAGGCGTATTTGACCCGGGACGAGCTGGGGAACTACCTGATCCCCTCCGTCCGCCAGCGGCCCGTGCTGCTGATGGGCCCGCCGGGCATCGGCAAGACCCAGATCATGGAGCAGATCGCGGCGGAGGAGGGCGTGGGCCTGGTGGCCTACACCATCACCCACCACACCCGCCAGAGCGCCATCGGCCTGCCCTTCATCGAAAAGCGCACCTACGGCGGGGAGGAGTTCTCCGTCACCGAGTACACCATGAGCGAGATTCTGGCCTCCGTCTACCAGCTGATGGAGCGGACGGGGATCAAAGAGGGCATCCTCTTTCTGGACGAGATCAACTGCGTCTCCGAGACCCTGGCCCCCATGATGCTGCAATTCCTGCAGTGCAAGACCTTCGGCAACCAGCGTCTGCCGGAGGGCTGGCTCATCGTGGCGGCGGGCAACCCGCCGGAGTACAACAAATCCGTCCGGGACTTCGATGTGGTGACCCTGGACCGGGTGAAGCGCATCGACGTGGCGGAGGACTTCGCCGTCTGGAAGGAGTACGCCTACCGGAAGGGCCTGCACGGCGCGGTCATCTCCTATCTGGACATCAAGAAGGACAACTTCTACCGGGTGGAGACCACGGTGGACGGTTTGCAGTTCGCCACCGCCCGGGGCTGGGAGGATTTGTCTGAGCTGATCCTGGCCTATGAAAAGCTGGGCCTCCGGGTGGACCGGGAGGTGGTGGGGCAGTATATCCAGCTGCCCCGCATCGCCAAGGACTTCGCCAACTATCTGGAACTGTACTATAAGTACCAAAAAACTTACCATGTGGAGGACATCCTGTCCGGCGCCTGGCAGCAGATCACGGTGCTGGAGCTGCGGGAGGCGCCCTTTGACGAGAAGCTGTCCGTCATGGGACTGGTGCTGTCCCGTCTGGCGGAGTCCGCCCGGGAGACCCGGCGGCAGGATGCCCTGACCACCGCCCTCCACGCCGCCCTGACGGACTTCAAGGACAAGACCGGGACCGGCGCGGAGCCACAGGCGGTGCTGGCGCAGCTGGTGTGGCAGCGCCAGACCAAATTGAAACAGGCCAGGGAGGCGGGCCGGCTGGACAAGGAGACCCGGGATTTGGGCCAGCTGGAGATCAATGCCCTGGAGGACTACCGCCAGCGCCTCCAGCGGGAGGACATCACCGCTCCGGAGGAGGCCATGGACGCCGTGCGGGCGTGGTTCGGCGGAGAGGTGGAGAAGCGGAAGGCCCTGGGCGCGGAGACCGGGGCCCAGTTCGACAACGCCTTCCGCTTTCTGGAGCAGACCTTCGGCCAGGGCCAGGAGCTGGTGATTTTTGTGACAGAAATTACCGCCGGGCACGACACCAGCTGGTTTGTGGAGAACTTCGGCTGTGACGCCTACTTCCGCCACAACAAGGAGCTGCTGTTTGACGACACCCGGCGCCGCATCCGGGAGGAGATCGCCGCGGCGAAAGCGGCGGAAAGAGAGGGAGAGAGACATGACTGAGGAGTTGAAGCGCATCGAAGCTATTCTGGACGAGAAGGTCCGGCCCGCCCTGCGGGCCCACGGCGGCGAGATCGAGATCGACCATTTGGAAAACCAGGTGCTGTATGTGAAGCTGCTGGGCCAGTGCGCCGGGTGCCCCTCGGCGGACCTGACCAACGAGACGCTGGTGGAGGCGGAACTGGTGCAGGCCCTGCCGGAACTGGTGCGGAAGGTCTCGGTGGTGCAGACCGTCAGCGACGAGCTGTGGGAGCAGGCCAGGCGGCTCCTGCGGGACCACCATTTATAAAGGAGGGCGGACCATGGAACTGACGATCCGGAAAAACGGCCTGACTGCCCGGGCGGACACCGTGGGCGGCGAGCTGGTGTCCTTCCGGGACCGGCGGGGCACGGAGTACATTTGGAACGGTGACCCGGCCTACTGGTCCGGGCGGAACCCGGTGCTGTTCCCCATCGTGGGCGGATTGAAGGACGGCAGGGTGAACATCGGCGGAAAGCCCTTTGAGATGGCCCGCCACGGCTTTGCCCGGCGGAGCGAATTTACAGTCTTTGCGCAGGGAGAGGACTTCGTGGAGTTCGAGCTGCGGGAGAGCGCGGAGACGCTGCGGCAGTATCCTTTCCCGTTCTCTCTGCGGGTGCGCCATGAGCTGTTGGGGGACGGCTTCTCCACTCGGTTCACGGTCACGAACACCGGCACGGACTCCATGCCCTTCTGCATTGGCGCCCACACCGCCTTCCGCTGTCCGCTGAAAGCGGGGGAGCGGTTCGAGGACTACCGGCTGGTGTTCGGCCAGGCGGAGGATACCGTCTCCATCCTGCCGGGGGCGGGCGGCTGCCTGCAAAGCGGCGCGGCGGGCATCCCCCTGGACCACACGGATACCATCGAGCTGGATCACAGGGTCTTCGACCGGGTGGACACCCTGATCTATCAGGGGCTAAAATCCAAAACCGTCAGCCTGCGGCATAAGGACACAGGCGGGGGCGTCCGGGTGGACTTCTCCCAGTTCCCCATGGTGGCCTTCTGGACCATGCCCGGCAAGACTGCGCCTTATATCTGCATTGAGCCGTGGCAGGGCTGCGCCGCCTTCGACAACGAGAGCGGAAACTTCGGGGACAAGCCCTGGTGCGTGACCCTGGCACCGGGAGAGGAAAAGGCCCTGACCTATACGGTGACGCTGCTGGGCGAATGAGCCGGCCCGATAAATGGCATACTTACAGGAGACAATTAATCTATGATAGACTTGGAAAAATGGATAGACAGCATATTTGAAAATGATTTACCAGAGGAGATTGTCGCCATAGCCTTTAATCTCTATGAAGATGGAAATAACCAATGGTCTATTGAAATGATTGGAAGCAGCAGTTTTGATGCTGAAGATGCTGATTGGGCTTGTGGTGAAGTCTTTGATACAAGAGACGATTTGCAATCATGGACACAAGCTGCAAACTGGGAAGAAATTTTGCGGGAAGCGAGTCATGAAATTAAAAGATATATTGAAGTGGGAAAATACGCTGAACGGCTAAAATCTTACAAAGGCGTTGGCCTCGGGTTTGTTGATGGAGATATGACGATCATATATCAGGGGTAGTTTCAAATTCTATTTATCCCGCTGATTTGAGTACGCTTTTTCGCAAAAATTTTACTCATGCGTTATCATATGAAAAGCCCGCCCTCTGTTTTGCACAAAGGGCGGGCTTTTTCGCGCTTATTTCATCAGTTCACACACCAGATCGGTGTACCCGGAGGGGTCGTCCAGGGGCAGGCCCGCGATCAGCAGGGCCTGATTGTACAGCAGCGCGGCGTACTTTTTCGCCTTTTCCGGCTCCTCCGTGACGGCGGTCTCCAGAGCCTGGAAGACGGGGTGCTCCACGTTCAGCTCCAGGATACGGTCGGCGCGGATGGCCGAGTCCGGCTGGACGGACTGGAAGTACTTTTCCATCTCGAAGCTCAATCCCTCTCCGGCGGTCAGGCACACGGGGTGGGACTTCAGCCGGGCGCTGGCCTTGACCTCCTTCACCTGGTCGCCCAGGGCTTCCTTCACGAAGTCAAAGACAGCCTTGTGGGCGCCGGCGGCTTCCTCGGCCTTCTCCTTGGCGCCCTCCTCGATCTCCTGGTCCAGCACAGAGCGGAATTCCTTGTCCTTGTAGCTGTGCAGCACCTGGGCGCAGAACTCGTCCACCTCCTCGGTGAAGTACAGGATCTCATAGCCCTTGTCCTTCAGCAGCTCCGTCTGGGGCAGCCTGTCGATCTTCTCCGGATTTTCGCCGGTGGCGAAGTAGATATACTTCTGCTCCTCCTGCATCCGGCCCACATACTCCTCCAGGGTGACGGGCTTCTTCTCCGTGGAGGACCAGAACAGCAGCAGGTCCTGGAGCAGATCCTTGTGGGCGCCGTACTCGTTCACGGTACCGTATTTCAGCTGGCGGCCGAAGTTCTTCCAGAAGGTCTCATAGGCCTCCCGGTCGTCCTTCAGCATTTTGGCAAGCTCGCTCTTGATCTTCTTTTCCAGATTGGCGGCGATGACCTTCAGCTGCCGGTCGTGCTGCAGCAGCTCCCGGGAGATGTTCAGGCTCAGGTCGGGGGAGTCCACCACGCCCCGGACGAAGCGGAAGTGGTCCGGCAGCAGATCGGCGCACTTGTCCATGATCAGCACGCCGTTGGAGTAGAGCTGGAGCCCCTTCTCATACTCCTTGGTGTAGTAGTCAAAGGGCGCGGCGCCGGGGATGAACAGCAGGGCCTTGTAGGTCACCGCGCCCTCGGCGGACACGGCGATGACCCGCTGGGGATCGGCGTAGTCGTGGAACTTGTCCCGGTAGAACTTGTTGTACTCCTCCGGCTTCACGCTGGA
>JAUNGH010000001.1:0-2141 GCA_030524605.1 Oscillospiraceae bacterium
GTCCGCGTTGGTGGACCAGCCGGTCTTGGTCTTTTTGCCGTGGGGCAGGCCCAGCTTGCCGAAGAGGATCTCGCCCAGCTGCTTGGGGGAGTTGATGTTGAAGGTCTCCCCCGCCATGTCGTAAACGGACTGCTCCAGCTCCGCCGCCCGCCGGGACAGAAGCTCCCCGAAGTCCGCCAGGGCCCGGGCGTCCACCCGGCAGCCCGCCAGCTCCATCTCCGCCAGCACCCGGCAAAGGGGCAGCTCGGCGGACTGGTACAGCTCCCACGTCCCCTGCTCCCTCAGCTTTTCGGACAGGGTGCCGTACAGGGCGTCCACCGCGGCGGCATGGCTGTCAAAGGCCGCCTCCGCCGCCGCGGCGTCCCCCAGCATGGAAAAGGCGTCCGGCTCCAGATAGAGCGGCTTTGGCAGCTCCTCGTTGTAATAGGAGACGAACAGCCGCGCCAGATCATAGCTCCCCGCCGTGGCGTCCAGCAGATAGGCCGCCAGGGCGGTGTCGAAGATAAACCCATCGGCGCTCAGGCCGTTTTCCAGCAGAGTCCGCATCAGGTCCTTGACGTTGTGGGAAACTTTTTTGATCTCCTCTGAAAACAGGGCTTTCAGCAGGCCGTTCCAATCCCCCTGAAACTTCTCAAAAAGCAGCTCCGCCGTCACGGCGGTATCCCCGCCGGTGCGGCAGACCACGGACACGCCCGTCAGATCCGGCAGGGCCAGCAGGGCCACATGGTCCGCCTGCCTCCAGACAGCCAGCAGCGCGTCCGCCTGCGCCTGGTCCGTCACCTGCTCCACGGTCATGGTGAGAGCCCCATGGGCCGTCTCCGCCGCCGGGGTCTCCTCCGCCGTCAGGCCGAACTTTTCAATGAGCTTGGTGAATTCCAGCCGCAGGAACAGCGGATAGGCCGCCGCTCCCGGCTTCTGGCACAGGTTCTCCTCCGGTCTGAAGTCCAGCGGCGCGTCGGTAACGATGGTGGCCAGCCAGTGGGAGTGACGGGCGCTCTCCTCCCCCTCCGTCAGCTTTTTGACGACATTGGGCTTGGCGGGAGTCTCCGGCGCGGTGACGATCTCGGGCATGTGGCCGTACAGGCTGTCGATGGAGCCGTACATCTGCACCAGCCCCATGGCGGTCTTCTCCCCCACCCCCGGCACGCCGGGGATGTTGTCGGAGCTGTCCCCCATCAGGGCCTTCAGGTCGATCATGTGGATGGGATCGAAGCCATACTGCGCCCGGAAGGTCTCCGGCGTCATGTCCTTGGTGGTGGTCTGCCCCATGCGGGTGGAGACCAGCTTCACCTTCGTATGGTCGGTGATGAGCTGCAGGCTGTCCTTGTCGCCGGTGACCACCACGCACTCCCAGCCTTCCGTCTCACACCTGCGGGAGATGGTGCCCAGCAGGTCGTCGGCCTCCCAGCCCGCCAGCTCGTAGCGGGGGATGTTCAGGGCGTCCAGCACGTCCTTCAAAACCGGCATCTGCATCCGCAGTTCCTCCGGCATGGGCTTCCGGGTGGCCTTGTAGGCCGCGTCCGCCGTGTGGCGGAAGGTGGGGGCGTGGACGTCAAAGGTGACGCACACCGCGTCGGGCCGCTCCTCCCCCTCCAGCCGCAGCAGCGTGGTCAGAAAGCCGAAAACGGCGTGGGTGTACAGCCCGTCCCGGGTGGTCAGGGGGCGGATACCGTAATAGGCCCGGTTGATGATGCTGTTTCCGTCGATAGCCATGAGCTTCATGGGCGTTCCTCCCGCATACGGATGATTTCACAGATTAAAATAGTATACCCCATTTTGGAAGATCGCGCAATGGGGACGCTTCCCCGGCCCCCCATAAAAATTTTCTTCCATTTCCTGTAGACAAACGCCGGGTTTTCGCGTATACTTTCCCTAACAACAAGCGATATTATTCTGTTTTATGTTTTTCATAAGCAGATTTAATATCAAAAAATCAAATAAAAAGGAGTGATCCCATGTCTGAGAGTTACGCGGGCAAGATCAACCGAAAGCTGCTGAAAAAGCGGCGCATCATCAACGCCGCCGCAGGCCGGGAGCCCGCCGACCTGGTGCTGAAAAACGCCGCCTACGTCAACGTGTTCTCCAATGAGATCTGCCACGCCGACATCGCCGTGGCGGAGGGCCTCATCGTGGGCATGGGC
>JAUNGH010000001.1:2241-39582 GCA_030524605.1 Oscillospiraceae bacterium
TGGGCAACGACCTGAACGCCTACATCGCCGCCGGGGTTTACTCCGACCACGAGTGCCACGACCTGAACGACGCTATCGCCAAGCTGGAGCGGGGCCAGTTCATCATGATCCGGGAGGGCACCGCCGCCCGGAACCTGGAGGCCCTGGCCCCCCTGCTGTGCGACAAATACAGCGAGCGGTGCATGTTCTGCACCGACGACAAGCACCCCAACGACCTGCTGGAAAAGGGCCACATCGACTACATCGTGAAACGCGCCATCTCCCTGGGTACGGACCCCATCACCGCCGTGAAGGTGGCCTGCCACAATGCCGCCCGGTACTTCCTGCTGAACAACCGGGGCGCCATCGCGCCGGGGTATCTGGGGGACTTCGTCATCATCGACAATTTCCAGGACTTCAACATCGAAAAGGTCTTTAAAAAGGGCGAGCTGATGGTGGAGAACGGCGTGGTGAAGGACTTCCCCGAGCCGGAGATCGAGCAGTACCTGGTGGACCGGGCCCACAGCACCTTCCACGTGGGGACGCTGACGGCGGAGGACTTCATCGACCACCGCCCCCGGGGCATTATCGGCATGGTGGACGGCGAGATCACCACCGTGGACGCCGGGTACTCCGACCGCATCGACGTGGAGTACGACGTGCTGAAGGTAGCCGTGGTGGAGCGCCACAAGAACACCCACCACATCGGCGTCGGCTTCCTCCAGGGCTACGGGCTGAAATCCGGCGCGGTGGCAACCTCCGTCTCCCACGACTCCCACAACATCATTGTCGTGGGCACCAATGAGGCCGATATGGCCGCTGCAGTGAACCGGGTGGTGGAACTGAACGGCGGCATCGTGGTGTGGGACGGCGGCAAGCCTGCGGCGGAGGTGCCTCTGGCCATCGCGGGCATCATGAGCGACGAGCCGCTGGTAGAGGTCAATGAAAAGCTGGAGCGGGCCAAGGAGGTGGCCCACGGCCTGGGCGTGGGCCGGGGCATCGACCCGTTCATGACATTGAGCTTCATGGCCCTGCCGGTGATCCCCTCCCTGCGCATCACCACAAGAGGCGTGTTTGATGTGACCAGCCAGAGCTATGTGTAAAGCTTCATAAAAAAGCCCGGAGGCCATGGGTCTCCGGGCTTTTTCCGTTTATTCCGCGGGGCTTGCGACAAGGAAGAGCATGTCGCTGCCGCCCTCTTCCTCGGGGAAGGCATTGTACATAGTGAAGTTGTACATCAGGCGCTCGGCGGGATAGACGCCGTAGCCGTCCTGGTTGTGGTCGGTGGTGTCGTAGGGGTCCGCCACCAGGAACACGTCGTCCTGTTCCGTCTCGGTTCCCATGGTGTCATAGCCGATGATGACCTGCCAGTGGCCGCCCCAGTCGTTCCAGCAGATCATGACGGGCTTGCCCTCAGACAGCCAGCCCCGGATGTCGTCCATCCAGATGCCGTCCGGATAGTCGTAGGTCGTGACCATATCAAAACCGCCTACGCCCTCGAAGATGTCCATCGCCTGGTTCAGCGTGGTCCCGGGATAGCCCTCCAGCTCCGTGCCGTCCAGAGAGTGGCGCAGGGCGGCCAGGGTCTCCTCGTTCCAGTCCCCCAGCTTGCCGTACCACTCCAGCACCATCAGGGCGGAGGTCACGCCGCAGGCCCACTCGCTGGTCTGCTGCTGGGTCTTGAAGTTGTGAAGGACCGTCAGGGTGTCTGTGGACTCCAGATTATAGACGTCGGGATGGGCGAAGTAGGGGGAGTTCTCATGGTCTCCGTCCCGCTCCACGGAATCCGCGCCGTCCTCCGGGGACAGGTCCACTGCGTAGGGGATTTTCATTTCATCAGAAAAGTTTTCCGCCGCTGCGGAGGTTGCTGCGGTCTCGGCGTTGTCAGCCGGTGTGTCATTGGCGCATCCGCTCAAAATTCCCAATACCATTGCAAGGGTCAGCGCCAGGGTGACTGTTTTTTTCATTGTCGATCTCCTTTTCGGGGAATGTCCCCGTATCCGATTTCGTATGCAGCCGCACACGATGGGACTATTATAGGTGCACACCCCCACTCCTTCAATGCATAAATCTGTAAAAAAAGCAGGGCCGACGCCCTGCTTTTTTGGAGTTTTAGGATAGGTCTCCCAAATGGAACAGCCTCTCCGCCGCCCGGGCTGTCACCCATCCGGCTCCAACGGCAGATGGGAAACGGCGGCAAGCCTGCGGCGGATGCCCAAAGCCTAGATGCAGGCAGCCAAAGCCGCATATAGAAATGAGAAAAAGTCCGGCGCTCAGCACTCCTTACAAATAATACCATATCGGCAGCGCGCACGCGCCCACAATCACCAGCAGGCTCACAGCGGCGCCCATGCCCCTTCCGATCTCATTTCCCTCTCCGGTCACCGCTGCTTTCACAGCGGAGATCAGACAGAAGACAAATGTGAACACAGCAAAGGGCCACAGGTAAGCGCACAATTCCATGAGAAATTGTATCATCGTATTCACACTCCTGAATGTTCTTTCTCAGCAAGCCCGAAGAGCCCTTTCCTCTTCCAGCCGGGCATTGTTCCTATCGCAAACCACAGCACCCAGGAAAAAGAGGCGTTACGCCATGTTCTCCACCGTGATCTGGCACACCTGCATGGCAGCCAGGGCGTTCCGGTGGCTCTCCGGCGTCACCCCCGCGCAGCAGCCCGCGTCCACCGCGATCTCCGCCTCCGGCAAAAACGCCTTGATGAGCAGGGCGTTGGAGATGACGCAGATGTCCGTGCACAGGCCGATGAGGGTGACCTTCTCCACAGGCTCTTTTTCCTGTAGCGCCGCCAGGGCCTCCCCCAGCCGTCTGCTGCCGAAGGTCGGCTTGTCCAGCACCTGCCGCCCCACGGTATACTCCCGCAGCTGCTCCACGATCTCCCAGCCCTCCGTCCCCCGGATGCAGTGGGGCACCGGCAGCTTCTTCCCCTCCTGGGTGCCCAGGTAGTCCGGCGTATGGGTGTCCCGGGTAAACAAAATCTCCTCTCCCCGGTTGACGCCGTCCACCACCCGGCCCACCACATAGGGCACGATGGCCCGGGCCTCCGCCGTACCCAGCGCGCCGCTGACAAAGTCGTTCTGCATGTCCACGACCACCAAAACGTCCATATCCGCATACCTCCCGCATGTTTTTCCCCGATTATAGCAGAGCCGCCCTGTAAAATCCACCGAAACTTTCACTTTCTCCCGTGAAAGTATTGACTTTCACGCGGCAGTCCGTTACCATAGAACTGTCCCGGGGACGGGGATTCGGAACGGCGCTGCACCGTTCCCTTTTTTCGCCCCCGGGCCGCCTGAGAACGAAAAGGAGACCATTGCATGAAACGTGAGAGCTTCCAATCCCGCCTGGGCTTTTTGCTGGTGAGCGCGGGCTGCGCCATCGGCATCGGAAACGTCTGGAAATTCCCCTACGTCACCGGAGAGAACGGCGGCGGCGTGTTCGTCCTGTTCTACCTGCTGTTCCTGATCGTCATGGGTGTGCCCGTGCTGACCATGGAGCTGGCGGTGGGCCGCGCCAGCCGCAAAAGCGCCGTTCTGGCCTACCGGGCTCTGGAGCCCAGGGGCAGCAAATGGCACATCCACGGCTGGTTCTGCGTGGCGGGCTGCTATCTGCTGATGATGTACTACACCACCGTGTCCGGCTGGATGCTGGGGTACTTTTTCAAATTCGCCGCAGGCTCCTTCACCGGGCTTGCGGGGGACGCCGTTGACGGCGTGTTCTCCGCCATGCTGGCAGATCCCGGCGAGATGGCGGTCTGGATGGCCGTCACCGTGCTGGCGGGCTTTCTGGTGTGCAGCTTCGGCCTGCAAAACGGCCTGGAGCGCATCACCAAGGTGATGATGCTGGGCCTGCTGGGCCTGATCGTGGTGCTGGCGGTCCACAGCCTGCTGCTGCCCGGCGCGGCGGAGGGCGTGAAATTCTATCTGCTGCCGGACTTCGCCCGGGCCGCCGAAATGGGCCTGGGCCGGGTCGTCACCGCCGCAATGAACCAGGCGTTTTTCACCCTGAGCCTGGGCATCGCCGCCATGGAGATCTTCGGCAGCTATATGTCCAGGGACAACACCCTCACCGGCGAGGCCGTCCGCATCTGCTCCCTGGACACCTTCGTGGCCCTGATGAGCGGCCTCATCATCTTCCCCGCCTGCTTCTCCTTCGGCGTTCAGCCGGACGCCGGCCCCTCCCTGATCTTCATGACGCTGCCCAAGGTATTCGTCAGCATGGCGGGCGGCCGCCTGTGGGGCGCGCTGTTCTTCCTGTTCATGACCTTCGCCAGCTTCTCCACCGTCATCGCCGTGTTCGAAAACCTGCTGTCCAGCTGCATCGACAACTTCGGCTGGTCCCGGAAAAAGGCGTCCGCCGTCAACTGCGTGTTCATCCTGCTGGCCAGCCTGCCCTGCGTGCTGGGCTATAACCTCTGGTACTTCGAGGCATCCCTGCCCGGCGGCGTGGGCCAGGTGCTGGACATCGAGGACTTTCTGGTCAGCAACCTGCTGCTCCCCCTGGGCTCCCTGGTGTACCTGCTGTTCTGCGTGACCCGCTGGGGCTGGGGCTTCGACAAATACCTGGAGGAAGCCAACACCGGCGCGGGCCTGAAAATGCCCCGCTGGCTGAAGCCCTATTTCCAGTTCGCGCTCCCCATCCTGATCCTGGTCATTCTGATCCAGGGCCTGATCTGAATCAAGCGGACAGCCGAAAGGCTGTCCGCTTTTTCTCGTGCGGTTGAAGATATTTTACAAGCCTTCTGTCCCGCGCTGTGGTATCATAGCGCCATCAAGGAGGTATCCCCATGGAAAAGCCCGCTAAAACCGTGGCCGCGGACCGCGCCCTGCAAATCGAAGCCTATCGCTTTCAGGGGCTGGCCCGGCCCTTCCCCCTGCACTTCCACCCCCACTATGTGCTGGGGCTGGTGGAACAGGGCGTCCGGCGTCTCACCTGCAAGGGACGGGAATACGCTCTTGGGCCGGGGCAGCTGTTTCTGCTGAACCCCGGCGACAGCCATGCCTGCACCCAGTGCGGCGTGGAGCCGCTGGATTACCGCAGCGTCACCGTCCCCATCGAGACGATGCTGGACCTGGCGGAGGATCTGGCCGGGGTCAGGCGGCTGCCGGTGTTCCCCGCCCCCGTTATCGACGACCCGGAGACCGCCTGCCAGCTCCGCGTCCTCCACGGGCTGCTGTTCACAGACAGCGGCAGGTTCGCCAGGGAGGAGGCCCTGCTTCTGCTGACAGCGGGCCTGCTGGAACGGCACAGCCCCCTCCCGCCCCCCGCGTGTCCGGCGTGCCGGGCGGAGGTAGACCGGGCCTGCGCGTACATGGAGGAGCATTTCCCGGAGCGGATCGGCCTGGAGCAGCTGTGCCGCCATGTGGGCCTGAGCAGGTCCACGCTGCTGCGGGCCTTCACCCAGGCCCGGGGGCTGACGCCCTACCGCTACCTTGAGACCGTCCGGGTCAACGCGGCGAAGCGGCTGCTGGAGCAGGGGGCCTCGCCCCTGGACGCCGCCCTGCAGACGGGCTTTTCCGACCAGAGCCACTTCACCAACTACTTCACCAGTTTCATCGGCGTCTCCCCCGGGACATACCGGGACATTCTCCGGGGCCGGCGGGGTACAAAGGAGGAACCGCATGGACCATCAGAATGAAAAATGCGTCATGATTATCGACGGAGCCCTCCCGCCCGGCGTGGCCGCCAACACGGCGGCGATCCTGGGCATCACCCTGGGAAAGCAGGCGCCCCAGGCCGTGGGGGAGGACGTTCTGGACAGCGCAGGCAGGCGGCATCCGGGCATCATCGCCTTTCCTGTGCCCATCCTGCGCGGGGACGGCGAGAGCATCCGGGCCCTGCGGGAAAAGCTGTATGAGCCGCAGTACGCCGCCCTGACGGTGGCGGATTTCTCAGACTTCGCCCAGGGCTGCCGGACCTATGCGGAGTATATGGACGGCCTGCGGGCCGTGCCGGAGGAGGGCCTCCGCTATCTGGGGATCGCCATCTGCGGGGAGAAAAGGCTGGTCAGCAAGCTGACGGGCAGCCTGCCGCTGCTGCGATAACGGGCAAACAAGCCGCCGAATGACTTCGGCGGCTTGTCCTTTTTCCCTACAGCTTCATCTCAAACAGCCCGTCCCGGGAGCAGCAGAGATACAGCCTCCCGCCGCCCCGCAGCTGGGGGATACGGAACTCGCCGCCCTGCTCCGGGTACAGCCGCACCAGCAGCACCCGCTCCGTGGCAACATACGCGGCGAAGCGGAAAAAGTGGTTCTTCTCCATGGGGTGGCGGAAGGTGACGTACCAGTCCTCCTCCACCTCCTGCACCGCCACGGCGTGGGCCTCGTCCACAGGGCGGGCCGCCAGGGGCTCCAATCTCCGGCCGCAGCAGTTCACCTCCCCGCCGCCGGTGGCGGTCAGGATGTTGCCGCAGTCCGGACATACATAGAATTTCAGTCTCTTCATATTTCCTCCGTCGTTTTTCTCCCGGGCCAGCTCCCCGGCCAGAAGCCCCTCCACACTGACGCCGAACATGGCGGACAGCGCCGGCAGCAGACTCACGTCCGGGCAGCCCAGGCACCGCTCCCACTTGCTGACGGCCTGGGCGCTGACGTGCAGCCCCTCCGCCACCTGGCGCTGGGTCAGCCCCCGCTCCTTCCGCAGCCGGGCCAGCAGGGCGCCGGTCTCTCTTGCGTCCATCTCCATCACCTCCTGCTCAGGATACCCGATGCGCCGCAATTTTGCAAGCAACGCTCCGTTGATATGACAGCGGATGTGCAAAAACCTGCTGTTTTTCCGGTCCGCTTCTTGTTCAGTCCGCCAAATCTGCAAGTTTTGACATCTTTTCTTGCAAAATTGCTTTTCAAGGATTTCCCTTTGTGCTATATTAAGGGGCAAGAATCGCGGGGTCGCCCCGCGCTGCACAGGAGGTCCAACTATGATATCGCTTCATGATCACGGCGTATTTCTGGCGGACGGCGCTCTCCGCGCCGAGGCGCCCCTCTCCCCGGAGGAGGGCCGCAGGCAGACGATGGCCTGGAGCATCCTCCAGGCCCACAACACCAGCGGCGACCCGGCCCGCTTGAAGATCCGGTTCGACGCCATGCTGTCCCACGACATCACCTATGTGGGCATCATCCAGCAGGCCCGGGCCTCCGGCATGAAGGAGTTTCCCATCCCCTACGCCCTGACCAACTGCCACAACAGCCTGTGCGCCGTGGGCGGCACCATCAACGAGGACGACCACGTCTTCGGCCTGTCCGCCGCCAGGAAGTACGGCGGCATCTACGTCCCCGCCAACCAGAGCGTCATCCACTCCTACGCCCGGGAGCAGATGGCCAAGGGCGGCGCCATGATCCTGGGCTCCGACTCCCACACCCGGTACGGGGCGCTGGGCACCATGGCCGTGGGCGAGGGCGGCCCGGAGCTTGCCAAGCAGCTTTTGAAAAACACCTGGGACATCAGCTATCCCAAGGTGGTGCTGGTATATCTCACCGGCGCGCCGAAACGGGGCGTCGGTCCCCACGACGTGGCCATCGCCCTGGTGAAGGCCACCTTTGCCAGCGGCTTTGTGAATAACTGCGTGCTGGAGTTCGCCGGCCCCGGCATCGCGGGCCTGCCCATCGACTTCCGCAACGGCATCGACGTGATGACCACGGAGACCACCTGCCTCTCCTCCATCTGGGAGACCGACGCGGTGACGGAGGGCTTCTACAAAGCCCACCAGCGGCCGGAGGACTACAGGGAACTGCATCCCGGCCGGTACGCATACTACGATAAGTACATTGAAATCGACCTCAGCAGGGTTGAACCCATGATCGCCCTGCCCTTCCACCCCTCCAACGCCTGGACCATCCACGAGTTTTTGGAGAACGCGGAGGAGATCCTCGCCCAAGTGGAGGCCGACGCCCAGGCCCGGTATCCCAAGGCCCGCGTCAAACTGACGGACAAGATCCACGACGGCGGCGTGTGGGCCGACCAGGGCGTCATCGCCGGATGCGCCGGCGGATTGTTCGACAACATCGACGAGGCGGCGGACATCCTGCGCCACGGCAGCTGCGGCAACGGCTACTTCACCCTGGACGTGTACCCCACCAGCGTGCCTGTCAGCCTGGAGCTGACCAAAACCGGCGCCACGGCGGATCTGCTGCAAAGCGGCGCGGTCATCAAGCCCAGCTTCTGCGGCCCCTGTTTCGGCGCGGGGGACGTGCCCGCCAACAACGGCCTGAGCCTGCGGCACACTACCCGCAACTTCCCCAACCGGGAGGGTTCCAAGCCCGCCGAGGGCCAGTTCGCAGGCGTGTGCCTGATGGACGCCCGGTCCATCGCCGCCACGGCCCTGAACGGCGGCAGGATCACCGCCGCCACGGACATCGACTACACCCCCGTCCATCACGAATACCACTTCGACAAAGGCGTGTACGACCGGCGGCTGTACTACGGCTTCGGCAAGGCGGATCCCAGCGTGGAGCTGATCATGGGCCCCAACATCACCGACTGGCCGAAGATGCAGCCCCTGGCGGAGAACCTGCTGGTGGAGCTGGCGGCGGTGCTCCACGACCCCGTCACCACCACCGACGAGCTGATCCCCTCCGGCGAGACGTCCTCCTACCGCTCCAACCCCCTGCGGCTGGCGGAGTTCACCCTGTCCCGCCGGGAGCCCGCCTATGTGGGCCGGGCCAAGGCCGTGGCCGAAGTGGAGGCGGAGCGGCTTGCGGGCAAGGCCCCGGAAAAGCTGAAAACCATTCTGGACAAGGTGGGCGGCGCGGACGCCCTGCTGGGCGCCACCCAGTTCGGCTCCTGCGTGTTCGCCAACAAGCCCGGCGACGGCTCCGCCCGGGAACAGGCGGCGTCGTGCCAGAAGGTGCTGGGCGGCTTTGCCAACATCTGCTACGAATTCGCCACCAAGCGTTACCGTTCCAACTGCATCAACTGGGGCATCCTGCCCTTCACCCTCGACCGGGAGACCGCCTTTGACTATCAGCCCGGCGACTGCGTGTTCGTCCCCGGCATCCGGCAGGCCATTGAAAACGGCGTGGAGGACATCCCCGCCAAGGTCATCAAAGCCGGCGGCGGCGTGGAGAACATCCTGCTCCACGTCAGGGGTCTGACGGCGGATGAGAAGGAGATCATCCTGGACGGCTGTTTGATGAACTACTACGCCAAACGGGCATAAAAAAGATTGAAGATTGGAGAGTGAAGAGTTGAGATATGGTGTTTCGCCTCCGGCGGAACAGATTTAAGATCGTCCGGCTGCGCCGGACACCGAATCTCTACTCTCAACTCTCCACTCTTCACTCCGGAAGTGAGGTATGTTATGGATAAAATTCGCATGACCACGCCGCTGGTGGAGATGGACGGCGACGAGATGACCCGCATCCTGTGGGGCATGATCAAGGAAAAGCTCATCCTCCCCTTCGTGGACCTGAAAACCGAGTATTACGACCTGGGGCTGCTGCACCGCAACGCGACGAAGGACCAGGTGACCATTGACGCCGCCAATGCCGCCAAGCGGCTGGGCGTGGCTGTCAAGTGCGCCACCATCACCCCCAACCGCCAGCGGATGGAGGAGTACCCGGAGCTGACGGAGATGTGGAAGTCCCCCAACGGCACCATCCGGGCCATTCTGGACGGCACCGCCTTCCGGGCGCCCATCGTCCTGCCCTGCATCCACCCCGTGGTGAAGAACTGGGAGGCCCCCATCACTATCGCCCGCCATGCCTACGGCGACATGTACAAAGCCGTAGACATGGTGACGGACGAGCCGGGCACCACCACGCTGACGTTCAAGGGCGAGAGCGGCGCAGAAAAGACCCTGACCGTCCAGACCGTGGACGGCCCCGCCGTGTGGCAGGGCCAGCACAACAAGGAGGCCAGCATCCGGGCCTTTGCCCAGTCCTGTTTCCAGTACGCCATCGCCCAAAAGCAGGACCTGTGGTTCTCCACCAAGGACACCATCTCCAAGGTCTATGACGGCGAGTTCAAGCGGATCTTTGAAGAAGAATACGAGAACACCTATCAGGCGGAGTTTGAAAAGCTGGGCCTGACCTATTTCTACACCCTGATCGACGACGCGGTGGCACGGGTCATCCACTCCAAAGGCGGGTTCATCTGGGCGCTGAAAAACTACGACGGCGACGTTATGAGCGACATGGTGGCCACGGCCTTCGGCAGCCTTGCCATGATGACCTCCGTGCTGGTTTCCCCCGACGGCACCATGGAGTTCGAGGCCAGCCACGGCACCGTCACCCGGCACTATTACAAATACCTGAAGGGCGAAAAGACCTCCACCAATCCCATCGCCACCATCTTCGCCTGGAGCGGCGCCTTCAAGCGCCGGGGCGAGTTGGACGGCCTGCCGGATCTGGTGAAGTTCGGCGAGGCCATGGAGGCCGCGTCCCTGGAGACCCTGGAGAGCGGCGTCATGACGAAGGACCTGACCGGCCTGGTGGACGAGGGCTTCCCCGTGACCGCCGTCAACAGCGAGGAGTTTCTGGACGCCGTCGCGGCACGGCTGGCGGAAAAGCTGGCTTAAGATTTGAAAACCTGAAGAAAAATGAGCTGTCGGAACCGACAGCTCATTTTTTGATATCCAAACGCGGCCTCCCCATTCACCGCAGGCCGGACAGGTCCGCCAGCTCCTGGGTGCTGCTGCTCTGGCTCAGATTCTGGAGACCGGCCAGCGTCGCCATGCTGGTGCTCAGCTGGGTAAGCAGCAGGGCCGCGTGGGTCAGTTCCTCCGTGCTCATGCTCTTCGCCAGTGCCACGGCCAGCGCATAGACGCTGGCGCTCTGCTCGAAAGCGTCCATGTTCCTCTCCCTCCCCCCTACAGCCTATGCGGGCGGCGGCGCCTCAGATACCGGGGAGGACGGGGCTGCCCTGCGGCAGGAAGGCCGCTTCGGACTCTACGGCTGTTCCCCGCCTATGTTCGCCATCAGGGCGGCAAGGCCGTCAAAACGGGCGTTCAAATCTGTGGGGAAGTTCACGGACAGTGTGCAGACCACATTCTCCCGCCGGGCCAGAAGGATCTGGGTCTCCCCGTCCGTCAGCAGCACGGCCTCGTCAAAGCGGCCATCCTCCACCGTTGTTTCCGTCAGGCCGGGAAAGTCCTGCCGGAAGCCCGCCAACTTCTCCCGGTACAGGGGGGCGGAGAGGAAGTCAAAGCGCAGGCGGTCGCCTGTGTTCCCGATCCGCCGCTGCTCCTGATCGTACAGCTCCACCGTCTGATGGGCGGGCCGCAGGAAGCCGCTTCTCCGGCTGTAGGTCTCAAAATCCAGGTCCCAGTCCTCCAGGCGGCTGTCCGGGGCCAGGCCGGACACCCCCATGATGGGAAGGCTTCCGGCGTCCGGCCGCAGCAGCATCACCGTAAGGGCCCTCCCCGGTATGACCATCAGCCAGACAATGGCCAGCGCCGCGGCAAAAAGGATCTGCCAGCGGCGGCTTCTCCGCCAGTCCCCCCTGCATTGCGGGATCAGGCCGGCCGACACCGCCCGGCGGGCCCGCCCCACCGCCAGCAGCGCCCGCGTGCCATACGCCGCCGCCAGCAGCAGCCCGCACGGATATGCGATCAGTGCCAGCAGTGGCATATCCAGCAGATTTTCCAGCGGCGTCCCGCCCAAGAGGAGGGGCAGCAGCAACAGCAGTGCCGCCAGCATCAGAAACAGCCATCCCTCCCACCATGCGCGCCGCAGGGGCTTCTCCCAGGCCCAGCCCCAGACCACCGGGTCTGTCTGAAGCTCCGGAGCGGCGGGGTCGTCACAGTAGAACACCTCAAAATCCGAGGTGATGGTGGACGCGAAGACCCAGCCCATGGCCTCGCAGGCCGCGAACCGCGCCTGCCACGCCTCCCTCGTCTCCGGTCCGCAGGGCTGGACGCGGACGCGGCAGGCAGTGCTCTCCCGCCGCTCGAACTTTGCCAGCCGCGGCCCGCAGTCCGTCAGCCGCCAGCCGCGGGCGGCCTCGTCCTCCAGCCACCGTTCAATGGCGTCGGGCGCCCACAGTTCCATGGGACGCAGGACGTATTTTTTCTTTCTCACACCGCGCCTCCTCTCATTCCGCCAGAAGCTCCGCGAAATACCCTCCGGCGGTCCGCAGGTCTGTGGGCCCCGCATACTGCAGGTACAGGACATTCCTCCCCCGGGATGCCACCACGGTCTGCCAGCTGCCTGCGGAGCGCCACCAAAAGCTATCCAGTTCGCCGGGCCCCTGGGCTGTCATCGGCGTTTCCACATCCAGCTTTGACATGCCGGTCCGTGTGGTCCGCGCCAGCAGGTCCTTCTCCAAAACAGGGGCCAGGGCGGGAAACAGCAAACGGTAGTAAGCAGTGCTGGCATAGCTGTCGGCATATCCCACTCTCCCCGTGCCGTCCGGATTCTCCACAAACTGCCTGCACCAGTACATCCGTGGCGCCAGCTCGTGTATCTTTGTCTTGATCCCGGAATAGTTCACACTGTCCTCCGGCACGCCGTCCAGCGCCCGCAGATCCACATAGACGACACCGGGCTTCGGCACATCCCCCTCGCCGGCGTCCCAGGCGTAGGATGGGGGAAAATTGCCGGAGCGAAAGAGCGGAACGACAAAGAACACGCACCACCAGACCACCAGAATGGCCCTGGTGATCCGCCTCCGCCAACTCCTGCGGTATGCCTTGGGCCGCTCCAGCGGGATGCCTGCGCGCAGGGAGCAGATCAGGCGGCACATGCTTCGGATCTCCAGACATTCCAGAAATACCGCCGCAAGCAGCGTTAGCCAATACAGCGGCATCTGCAGGGGCACGTCCTGCTCCAGCGCCGTCCACAGCGGCGTTTCGCCGGTCAGACACGACCACGCTGCAAAGCCCGCCAGCACCAGGATCACCAGCAGGTGGAGCCCCGCCTGCCGGGCCATGTGATGTCTCAGGTAAGCGAAATCCTCCCCCTGGACCACCGGGTCGGTGTCCAGCTCCCGGGCGGCGGGGTCGTCGCTGCGCCAGATGTGGTACACGCCCTTCAGCGTGCCGACATATTCCCAGCCCAGTTCCCGGCAGGTCTCCACCCACGCCGGGTCCGGGGCGCTCTCCCGCTTCAGCAGGGGCTTCAGGCGGTAGCGGCACGCCTGGGCGCCCACCCGGTCGAAATGCCCCTTTCCCCGCCGGAAGCCCACCAGGCGGTATCCCGCCCGGGCGCTGTCCTCCAGCCAGGTCTCGATGGCCGCCACGTCGTAAATGCTGACGGGGTACCGCTCCTCATACGCAGCGTCCTTCGTGGGGTCCTTTCCAAATCTCATGGCTTTCCCTCCTCCCTCTCGCCGTCGGCGATGCACAGCTTCAAGCGGCTCAGTTCCTGGCGGAACAACCCCCGGCCCCGGTCCGTGATGGCGTAGGTCCGCCTGCGGCCCTCCACCGCCGTCTCCCGGATCAGGCCCTCCTCTGAAAATTTTGCCAGGATGGTGTACAGCGTCCCCGGCCCCAGGGGGACCCGGCCCGCCGTCATGCCGTCCACGAACTCCACGATCTCCGTACCGCACCGCTCCTGCCGCAACAGGCTGAGCAGAACGTAAAACATGCTCTCCGTCAATACTTTCAGCGGTTCCTTCGCCATGGGCCATCCCTCCAATATCGAAAGACGATATTTCCTGTCTACAGTGTAATATCGTCTTTCGATATTGTCAATAGTTTTTCGCATATCTGCGCGATTTTCTTCCAAAGCTGCCAGGTTTTGAGGGTTGCTTCCACTGTTGGCTTTCCTGTATCATTTTTTGAGGAATTCACCACAGAAAGGAAGAACCCCCATGAAACGACCTACAAAACGGCCGCGGCACGGCAGCTTCCGCGTATTCCGGAGAGCCACCGGAAAGGCCGCCCTGTGCGGCCTGCTGGCCGCCGTCTCCCTCTCCATGTCCGCCCAGGCGGCCAGAACGGTGCCCGTCCAGGTGGACGGCAAGACGCTGTCCGGCACCTCCTACCTGGAACAGGGCGTTACATATGTGCCCCTGCGGTACCTGCTGGACGCCCTGGGCGGCTGGGAGATCCGCTGGGACAGCACGGCCCGGGCGGCGGTGGCCGTCTCCGGCTCCGCCCGTCTGACGGCAAGCCCCACCGAAAACACCGTGACGGTGGACGGCAAGACCTTCTCCGGCCATGTCACGGTATCCAACGGGCGGACCTACGTCCCCCTGCGGCTGGTGGCGGAGGCCCTGGGCGGCAGGGCGGCGTGGGACCCATACCTGGGCGGCGCGGCTGTGACCTCCGCCGGGGCGGACTATGACGCCATGGACCTGTACTGGCTCTCCCGCATCATCAGCGCCGAGAGCGGCGGCGAGCCGCTGCGGGGCCAGATCGCCGTGGGCAACGTGGTTTTGAACCGCGTGGCCAGCCGGGAATTCCCCAACACCATTCCGGAGGTCATCTTCGACCGGGTGGACGCCGTGCAGTTCGAGCCGGTGGAAAACGGGACGGTGTACCGGACGCCAACGGCCCAATCGGTGGAGGCCGCCCAGCGGGTCCTGGACGGCGAGAACGTCATCGGCTCCGCCATGTACTTCTACGCCCCGGCCCTGTCTCAGGGCGTTTGGATCAACGCCAACCGGACCTACTTCCAGACGATAGGGTGCCACAGATTCTATCTGTAAAAGATTGAAGAGTTAAGAGTGAAGAGCGGAGATGAAGGACTTCCTAATCTCCACTCTTCAATCTTCACTCTCGCGCAGCCGTTGACTTTTCGCCCTCCTGCGTCTAAAATAGGGACATCTGAATTTGCAAAGGAGCATTTTTATGCTGTTTTCTGATCGTCCCAGGACCCATTACCAGAACGCCCCGGCTCATGAGGTCATCTGCCAGCTCCGCTTCCCCACCATCCTCACCATCAACAACGTGGAGCCCGCCGACTTTCAGGAGTCCATCCGGGACGAGTTCCCCCAGTACGCCCGGCGGCAGGACACTGCCGCGCCCAAGCTCTCCGGCCTGGGCGGCCCTAACGTCCGGGTGGAGCAGCAGCCGCCCGTCACCAATTACCATTTTCTCTCCGCCGACGGCAGTTGGAAGCTGAACCTGACGAAGGACTTCATCGCTCTGTCCACCCTCCGCTACCCCGGCTGGGAGACGTTCGCCCGCCATCTGGACAAGCCTTTGGCGTCCTTCATCAAGCTGTACAAGCCCGCTTACTTCCAGCGGGTGGGCCTGCGTTATGTAAACGTCATCTCCCGGACCCGCCTGGGCCTGGAGGGAACGCCCTGGACGGAACTGCTGGCCCCGGCCTACACCGGCCCCCTCCAGGAGGAGGACGTGCGGGAGGACCAGGTGCTGAACTGCGGCTGCGATCTGCTGCTGAAGCTGGACTCCAGCTGCCAGGCCAAGGTCCACGCCGGACCCGGCCGCATCAAAAACAACGCCCCCGGTGCAGTGCAGGATCCCGAGGTCAAATTCATCTTTGACCTGGACCTGTCCATGACCGGCAATACCCCCTGTACTCTGGCCGCCGCCGCGCTGGAGACCCTCCACGGCCATAGCACACGGATCTTCGAGGGCGCCGTCACCGACTGTCTGCGGGAGGCCATGGAGCCGTCTCAGGGGCAGCAAAGGTAGTATCTCTCTCAAAAACAAAAATCAGCGCCTTTGTCCGCCCGTGGAAAAGGTGCTGATTTTTTTGTAAAAATTGCAGGAAACCGATTGCTCATAGCGATTATATTTTAGGGAATTTCTATCTTGTGTAAAAACCACAGTTTCCTTTATTCTATACGTGGGAAATTTATCACATTAAACACACAAAGAAAAAGGGGCATAAAGTATGTTGAAAAGCGAATATTTGCAGCGCGTCTACACCCAGGTGGTCACCCGCGACCCGGACCAGAAGGAGTTCCACCAGGCGGTCCTGGAGGTCCTGGAGAGCCTGGACCTGATCGTGGAGCAGCATCCCGAGTATGAGAAGAAGGGTATCATCGAGACCTTTGTGGAGCCGGAGCGCATGATCGCCTTCCGGGTGCCCTGGGTGGACGACAAGGGCCAGGTCCATGTCAACCGGGGCTACCGCATCCAGTTCAGCTCCGCCATCGGCCCTTACAAGGGCGGCCTGCGGTTCCATCCCACCGTCAACCTGTCTATCCTGAAGTTCCTGGGCTTTGAGCAGATTCTGAAGAACAGCCTGACCGGCCTGCCCATGGGCGGTGCCAAGGGCGGCAGCGACTTTGACCCCAAGGGCAAGAGCGACGCCGAGGTCATGCGCTTTTGCCAGAGCTTCATGACCGAGCTGAACCGCCACATCGGCCAGTTCGTGGACGTGCCCGCCGGCGACATCGGCGTGGGCGGCCGGGAGATCGGCTATATGTTCGGCCAGTACCGCCGCATCCGCGGCAGCTACGACGCCGGCGTCCTCACCGGCAAGGGCCTGGAATTCGGCGGCTCCCTGGTCCGCACCGAGGCCACCGGCTACGGCCTGTGCTATCTGACCGAGGAGATGCTCAAGTGCATGAAGCAGGAGAGCTTCCAGGGCAAGACCGTGGTCATCTCCGGCTCCGGCAACGTGGCCATTTTCGCCACCGAAAAGGCCACTCAGCTGGGCGCCAAGGTGGTGGCCCTCAGCGACTCCAACGGCTATGTCTACGACCCCAACGGCATCAACCTGGACGTGGTGAAGGACATCAAGCTGAACCGCCGCGCCCGCATCAGGGTCTACGCCGACGAGGTCCCCGGCAGCACCTACACCGAGGGCTTCCGGAACATCTGGAACGTCCCCTGCGACATCGCCCTGCCCTGCGCCACCCAGAACGAGATCGACGGGGACATCGCCAAGGTCATCGTGAAGAACGGCGCCATCGCCGTGGCCGAGGGCGCCAACATGCCCTGCCGCCCCGAGGCCATCCGGGTGTTCCAGGAGGCGGGGCTGCTGTTCGCCCCCGCCAAGGCGGCCAACGCCGGCGGCGTCGCCACCAGCGGCCTGGAGATGAGCCAGAACTCCATGCGCTACTCCTGGAGCTTTGAGGAAGTGGACGCCCGGCTGAAGGACATCATGGTGAACATCTTCCACAACGCCTATGACGCCTCCGTGGAGTGCGGCGTACCCGGCGACCTGGTGGTGGGCGCCAACATTGCGGGCTTCAAGAAGGTGGCCGACGTCATGCTGGCCCAGGGCCTGATCTAAATTCAGGTGAGCAGGCTCCCTTTGGACGCCAAAGAAAAACGGGAGCGGAGCCATTTGGCTCCGCTCCCTGCTTTAAGACATTCGGCGGAAATCCGGAATCCCGGCGGATCGTGCTTCGGCAGAATCCGCCGGGATCCTCTTTGCTTTTCATGCTGTCAAGCCCGATACAAAAAGGACGAACTTATCAGACCTTTTTCAGCCCCGGCGGCCTTGTCAATGGGTCGGGGCCGCTGAGACGGCACACACAAGACGCAGAATGTCCTCCAGCGTCCGGCGGTAATTGGCGGCGCTCAGAGGCGCGCTTTCCGCGAAGCCCATGGCCTTACGGTTGATGCTGAACATGGCCGTTACCCCCAGGTCATAGGCCTGGGCAGCGCTCTCATCAATGGCTCCCACGATAGCCACTAGCGGGATACCCCGGGGCTTCGTCCGCTCCGCAATCCCCGAGATGACCTTACCGCGGACGCTTTGGGAATCGATGCGGCCCTCTCCGGTGATCACTAGGTCCGCCTCCTCCACTAAGGCGTCAAAGCCTACGGTATCTAACACGGTCGTGATGCCAGGCTTCAGCTCCGCCCCCAAAAACGCCACACAGCCGGCCCCCATCCCTCCGGCCGCACCGGCGCCGGGGAGCTCTGCGACACACAGGCTCAGATCCTTGCGGATGGCCCTGTCAAGCATCCGCAATCCACCGTCCAGCCGGTCCACCATAAGCGGGTCCGCCCCCTTCTGCGGGGCAAAAACATACGCCGCTCCGGCCGGCCCGAACAGCGGATTGTCAATATCGCACATTGCGGTGATATGAACATGCTTCAAGAGCGTTTCCGTCCCGGCGGTATCAATCCGGTGGATGCGGCTTAGACTGGCGCCTGCCGGGACAAAGCTCTGCCCCTGGCTGTCCATGAACCGCGTGCCAAGCGCCGCGGCGCAGCCGCAGCCGCCGTCATTGGTAGCGCTCCCGCCCAGGCCCAGGATGACCTCTCTGGCCCCATGCTCCACAGCATGGCGGATCAGCTCGCCCACGCCATAGGTGGTGGCCAGCTCCGGATCTGCCTGCCTGCCGGCCAGGGGTAGCCCCGCCGCAGCCGCCATCTCAACCACCGCCAGCGGACCTTTTCTAGCGTAAACCGCTTCCACCGGGTCCCCCAGCGGCCCCCGCACGGTCACGGTCACAGCTTCCGCGCCGATGGCATCCACAAAGCAGTCCACCGTGCCCTCGCCGCCGTCCGCCACAGGAACCGTTACGACCTCACACGCCGGGAATACCGAGGGGATCACCTCCCTGGCGATGGCGCAGATCTCCCTGCTGGAGAGCGTCCCCTTAAAGGAGTCGGAAACAACAATACACTTTCTCATAGAGCGTCAGTTCACAACGTTGACCGGGCTGCCGTCCAAATACGCCTTGACGTTTTCCTCGGTGCAGTCCATGATGCGCTGGCGGCTCTCTCTGGCACCCCAGGACATGTGGGGCGTGATCAGGCAGTTTTTCGCCCGCAGCAGGGGATTGTCGCCGCGAATAGGCTCTGTGGACACCACATCCAGGCCCGCCGCAGCAACCTTACCGGCGTTCAGCGCATCCGCGAGATCCTGCTCCACCACCATCTGACCGCGGCTGTTGTTAATGATGATGACACCGTCCTTCATTTTTGCGATATTCTCCCGGTTGATAAGACCCGTGTTGAAGGGCAGCAGCGGCATATGCAGCACGATCACATCGGACTGGGCGAACAGCGTGTCCAGCTCCACATACTCCGCCACAGCGCGTCCCGCGTCATTCTGCCAGGCGTCATAGGCAATGACCTTCATGCCCAGGGCGCCCGCAATTTGGGCGGTATGACGGCCGATATTGCCCAGGCCAATGAGTCCCATGGTCTTGCCCTCCAGCTCGATGAGGGGATAATCCCAATAGCACCAGTCCGGGCAGCTCTCCCACCGGCCCGCCTTCACCGTCTGGTCGTGGTGGCCGATGTGGTGGCAGACCTCCAACAGCAGGGCGATGGCAAACTGGCTGACGGAATAGGTGCCGTATACAGGGACATTGGACACTGCGATCCCTTTTTCTCTGGCGCAGGCAACATCCACCACATTGTATCCCGTGGCCAGTACCGCGATAAATTTGACGTTGGGACACGCGTCCAGTACCCGCCGGCTGACCGGCGTTTTGTTGGTCAGCACGATATCTGCGCCGCCGATGCGCCGGATCACCTCCTGCTCATCGGTCAGGGAGGTGCGGTCATAAACCGTCAGTTCTCCGAGGCTTCCCAGCCCCTCCCAGCTCAGGTCGCCGGGGTTTTCCGTATACCCATCCAAAACTACAATTTTCATAAAAATCTCCTCTCTGTAATTGTCCAGCCGTACAGCCGGTATTGTCGGCGGTCCGGGTGTGTCTCCACATGCTCTGGGCAGCCGGAGCGGGACGCCCTTTGAAAAGATCCGCTCCGCCTGGGGACGCTGTTTTCCGCACTTTACACCTCCCTTGTGCCTGCCCGCTGGTCAGGCACCGTTCCGCTAAGACTTCCGCGGAGGGCCGGGAGTCTTATTCTGTAGTTTATGGTAAAACATGGATCGGGAGAGCTGGATCCTCTTTGCCGCTTCCGTCACGTTTCCACCACTCCGCTCCAGAGCCCTGGCCAGATACAGTCTCTCAAACTCCCGCATGGCTTCCCGGTATTTTTTTTGATACAGCCCCTCCCACGGGAGATCGGCAGGAGGTGCTTCCCGCTCCTCCTGCCGCGCTTCCTCAGAGGGGCCGTTTTGCAGCAGGACCTGGGGGATGTCACTGGCTGTAATGCTTTCAAATGGGGTGATCACAAACAATCTTTCGATCACGTTCCGAACCTCCCGCACATTGCCAGGCCAGGGATATCCCTCCAGCAACTGCCGGACGGATCCGTCCAGCTGTTTCCGCTTGCCATATTTAGCATTCAGTTCGTTCAGGAAATGGCAGCACAGCGGAAAAATATCCTCCCGCCGCTCCCGCAGCGGCGGAAGCGATACCGGGATCACATTCAGGCGGTAATAGAGATCCTCACGAAACTGGTTTTTCTTGACCATATCCAGTAGGTTCCGGTTTGTGGCGGCAATGATGCGGGCGTCGATGGCCTTGATGGTACTGCCGCCGATTTTTCGTATTTCCCCGTTTTCCAAAACCCGCAGGAGCTTGGACTGCACGGAGAGCGGAAGCTCGCCGATCTCATCCAGAAAAAGGGTGCCGCCGTTAGCCAGCTCAAAAAGACCCGTTTTTCCCTCCCGGCTGGCGCCTGTGAAGGCCCCCCTCTCATATCCGAAGAGCTCCGCCTCGATCAGCTCCGGCGGAAACACGGCGCAGTTGATGGGCAGAAACAGACGATCCCTGCGGCTGCTGTTTTTGTGGATATAGCGGGCCACCACCTCCTTGCCTGTTCCGCTCTCCCCCAGAATCAGGATCGTGCTGCTGGAATAGGACACCGTTTTCAAAATGGAAAACAGTTCCTTCATCGCCCGGGACTCCGCGACGATCTGACCGTTTCCGCTGAGGGTGTTGGTAAAGCTGATGATGTTGTCAAGGCGGTTCCGCTCCTCACTGAGCTTTCGAAGCATGTCGTCCACATAGTTCATGCCCTGACTGTATGCGATCACATACTCCAGAGCGCCGCTGCCGTCGTAAACCGGAATGGACGTGGTCATCAGAGGATGGCGCACATTTCCCTCCAGATATTCCGTCACCGGCTTTCCCAACCGCAGGGCTCGCAGGCTGGGGGAGTGCTGCCAGAAACCCCGGCGCACCAGATCCTCCATATTGCTGTTCAGCAGCTCCTGGTAGGTGATGCCCTTGGTGTTTTGCACAACATTTTCATTGGCATATACCACTTTTCCCTTTTTGTCAAGTACCAGAATCGTCCCATAATAGTTTTCGATGATCTTTTCATACAGCGCCATCAAATCCTTCTGCTCCATTGGGAACCTCCTCTGGTTTTGATCAGACCCGGCTCACTCGCAGAGCCACCCCCCGTCCGCCGCGATGACCGCACCTGTCACATAATTGGCCGCGTCAGAGGCCAGGAAGACAGCGCTGCCGATGATGTCCTCCACAGTGCCCAGCCGCCGCATGGGGATTTTGCGGATAATACTCTTGTAGACTCTCTCATCCTGGAAATCCTTTTCATTGAGCGACGTGACGATATAGCCCGGCACCAGCGCGTTCACATTGATGTTATACCGTGCCCACTCCATGGCAAGCCCCTTTGTCACCTGGGCCAGTCCGCCTTTAGCTGCCAGGTAGGGCAGCACCAGCTTTCCCCCTACATAGCCGTAGACGGAGACGGTGTTTATGATGCGCCCCTTGTTCTGGCGGATCATGATTCTGCCCACCGCCTGCGCCGCCATGAAGGCACCCCGCAAATCCACGTCCAGCACCCGGTCCCAGTCGTCCATCGTCAGGTCCTCCGCCTTTTTGGTGATCGCGGTGCCGGCGTTGTTCATCAGGATGTCGATGTGCCCGAAGGCCGCTGCGGCAGCTTCCGCCATCTTCTCTACGGCGGCCTGGTCGGTGATGTCCGTGGGCAAGGGCAGGGCTCTGCGGCCCATTGCCCGGATCTCCTCCGCGGTTGAAAGGCAATCCCGCTCGTTTCTTCCGACCACCACCACGTCGGCGCCGGCATTAGCAAGGCCCAGGGCTAGGGCGTGGCCGATATTCCGGGTGGCGCCGGTGACCAGCGCCACCTCTCCGGTCAGGTCAAATGTGGGAAATTTCATAAAAACAGCTCCTTTTTTACACCGGACATCCGCTCCAGCGAACGCTCCAGCATGGCAATATATTTTTCAAAGGTCAGGTCCTTCAGCCCATCGCCGGTGAAAATCTGTTCCGGGTCCAGGGTCCGGATGATCCGCACCTCCTCCCCGGTGGGGGCAGCGGTCTCGGTCACATGCTCCGCTGTCAAAAGCTCCCACGGGATCTGTTCCTGCACCTCGTCCACCGTAACCCCGGGGTGAACGCTGGCGAGCATCAGCTCCCTTGTCACGGGATGGAAGCGGAAGACGCATTTGTCCGTGATGACGGCGGCGGAACCGCCCTGCCGCAGCCCGGTCCTCTCCCGGGAGTCTCCGCCTTCAAGGTAGCCGGGCGAGGTGATATAGTCCACCCGCTCCAGAAAGCGCCGCCGCTGAAGTGGGATGGAGATCACCGTGCGCAGGGCGCTGCTGGCGATGTCATTGGCGCCGCCGCTGCCGGGCAGGCGAGAAGCCGGCGTCTCATAGCTCCCGCTTCCAAAAATTGCTGTGCTGTTCAGATTTCCATAGCGGTCCACCTGGGCGCCACCTACCATGCCGATATCCACAAATCCCCTCTGCTGGTCGGAGAACAGCCGCCACAGCGGCTCCACGCAGAGGGCGTTTTCGCTGCACGCACAGTCGCCGATTCCCAGAATGAGCCGCTTGGGTCTCGGACCCACCGCGCCGCTCTCGGTGGCGATCACCGCGTTTGGAGCATGGGTCCGCTGCGCCAGAAGTGCACCTAGCAGCGGATTGCCCACGCCCGCGAACACCACCTCTCCATCCCGGATCTCCCGCGCGGAGGCAACAATCATCAATTCGCTCAGCGTGTATCCCGTATATCGTTCCGTATTCATTGATTCCACCTCCTCATTACACGCCCGGATCAAACCGCTGCTCCGCCTGCCGGAGCTTCATCAGCCGTTCGTAGCCCACCCGGCGCAGATAGCCCTCCCAGCTGCCCGCCGCGTCGCAGTAATCGTCCATCCACGCCAGAAAGCCCTCCCGCGTCCTGAATGCCTTCACCTGTTCCGTGTGAAACGGCAGGTCATAGGCGTATTCATAGGCCATGTTCCACGGGTGGCAGGCAAAGGGGACCTCGCAGACGGCGTCCACCGTGTAGCCGGGGATCAGCGTCAGGTTGGGGGTCCTGCGGATCAAATCTTCATCTACGAGCTTCTCACAGGTCAGGATTGTATGCCGGGCGGCTCGGGCAATATTTTCAGCGCTGGCGGAGATACCGAAATACTGACCATTGCCGGATCGGTCCGCCCGGGAACAATGGATCAGCGCTACATCCGGCCGCGCCGCCGGCACCAGGACCACCCGCTCTCCGGTGTAGGGATCGTCCATGGTTTTCAGCTGCCGGTTATAGGTCAGAAAATCCGAGCCCAAAAACGACTTTGTCGGCATGAACGGCACACCCATTGCGCCTGCCAGGAACCGAAGCGACATGCCGTAGTTGGAATACTCCTCCAGCTCTATGCGGCGGGGCACCTTATTCTCCACGCAGCGGCGGTAGTTATAGCTCAGCCCCGCCACGGCGTAGGCGATCCACGCCACCTCGGCCCGCCTAACCAGTCCCATGCCGATCAAAAGATCCGCCGGCTCCGCCGGACTTTCACAAAGCAGCGTCAGATCCCCGATCCGCTGTCTGGCGATCTCGTATGCATGGGCCACACACTGCGTCCCTCCCATGCCGCCAAAGGCCACGGAAACGCCCGGCTTGACGAACGTCCCCACAGCCTCTGACAGCGGCATCCTCTTGTCCTGCTTTTTCCGGTAAGTATTAGTTTCCAAGACAGTTGCTCCCTTCCTTATAGATCATCAGGGCAAACCATTCCCCGTTATATGGATATAAGCAAAAATAATGCCATCTTTGTCCTGCGCTCCGGCGGTATAAACGATGCCGTTTGCGGTTTCCGGTGTCCAATATCCCGCACATATGCGTCCGGTTTTTCGGACTGTCCAAAAAACCGGACAATTGGATTCCCCTCTATATGCGGCCCTGGCGCTGTTTTTATTTGGCACACGTTTTGCTACATATTCCGGATGACCGCGTCACAAACGTTTTGCTTTGAAGGAGGACTCACTATGCGCACATTTCAGGAATACCGGCAAAAGCTATACTCCATGCGGAAAAATGTCTATATCAACGGCAAGCTGGTGGAACGGGACGACCCACGCCTGCTTGGCGGGCAGAACATCATCGGCATCACCTTTGACGCCGCCATGTCGGACGATCCCAAGCTCCGCGAGCTGGCCACCGCCGTCTCGCACCTGACCGGGCACACCATCAACCGCTTCGCCCATATTTACCAGTCGCCGGACGATCTGCTGAAAAAGCAGCAGATGATCCGGGAGCTGGGCCATATCGCCGGCGGCTGTATTCAGCGCTGTATGGGCTGCGACGCCATCAATGCCCTGTATGTCTCCACCTATGAGATCGACCAGCAATACGGCACGGATTACCACGCCCGCTTTCAAAAATACCTGGCCTGGTACCAGGACAACGACCTGGTGGGCAACGCCGGCCAGACCGACGTAAAGGGAGACCGTTCCAAGCGGCCGTCCGAACAGGCCGATCCCGACCTGTACATGCACATTCTGGAAAAGCGGGAGGACGGCATTATCGTGTCCGGCTGCAAAGCCCACAACACGATTGCCCCCTACGCGGATGAGATCCTGGTCCTCCCCACCCGGGCCATGCGGGACTCTGATGCCGACTGGGCCGTGGCCTTTGCCGTCCCCGCCGACGCAGAGGGCGTCACCCTGATCTCCCGCCCCGTATCTCCCAACCCGCGTCTGGAACTGAAAGCGCCCTATAACACCTATGGCATCTGCGACACTATGACGGTGCTGGACCATGTGTTTATCCCCAACGAGCGCATTTTTATGTGCGGCGAGGCGGATTTCGGCGGGCGTCTGGCGCTGTCCTTCGCCAACAACCACCGTTTCAGCTACTGCGGCTGCAAACCTGCCATCACCGATGTGTTCATCGGCGCCACGGCGCTGGTCGCCGAATACAACGGCGTGCCCAAGGCCCCCCACATCCAGGACGAGCTGGCGGAGCTGGAGGCCACCGCGGAGCTAGTCTATGCTGCCGGCATCGCCGCATCCACCATGTCCAAGGTCACGCCGTCCGGCGCCAGAGAGCCGAACTTTCTCTACACCAACTGTGGCCGCTATCACGCCGGGAAAAACATCATGCATGAGTATGACATCCTGATCTCCACCGCCGGAGGCATGGCCGCCACGCTGCCTTTTGAGGGCGACTGGCTCAATCCCGAGACCCGGCCCTATCTGGAAAAGTACATCATGCGCAATCCTGGGATCAGCCCGGAAAACCAGCACCGGCTCTTCCGCTTTCTGGACGATTTCACCGTCTCCGCCTGGTGCGGTATGGAACAGGCGGCCGGCATCCACGGCGGCGGCTCCCCCATCATGGAGAAAATCGGCATCCGCACCAGCTATGATGTGGAGGGCAAGAAGAACATCGTCAAGCGGCTGGCCGGGATCGACGATTCCAAAAATCAGAAGTGATGGGAGGGGACGTTATGGATATCAGGCATGTGACTGTTTCCGGTGCCGGACTGATGGGTACGCAGATCGCCATGCAGGCCGCTATACACGGCTATGAGGTTGTCTGCTATGACATCAGTGGTGCCCAGCTGGAAAAAGCCCGCGCCTTCTCCGAGGAGTGGTTTGTAAAGCGGGTAGCCGCGGGCAAAATGACGGCGGAGGCTGCGGATGAGAGCCAGGGGCGGCTAACCTTTTCCTCCGCCCTGCAAGCGTCTGCAGAACGGGCCGACCTCATCATTGACGCCGTGCCGGATATTCTGTCGATCAAGCGCAACTCCCTGGCCGCCCTTGACCAATACGCGCCGGCCCGCTGTATTTACGCCAGCAACAGCTCTTATATTGTCAGCTCCCGCTTCTGCGACGCTGTCAGAGATCCCTCCAAGGTACTGAACGTCCACTTTTTCAATCCCGCTCTGGTAATGAAGATCGTAGAGGTGGTCAGGGGCCCTCACGTCTCCCAGGAAACCTTTGACACCGCGTTTGCCTTCGTCAAGTCCATCGGCAAAACGCCGGTCGCCATCGAAAAAGAGATCTACGGTTTCTGCGTCAACCGCATTTTCAGCGCGCTGACCCGGGAGGCCTGCTACTTGGTGGACGCCGGCGTCGCCTCTCCTGAGGATATCGACACTGCGGTGAAGGGCGCCCTGGGACATGCAATGGGGCCTTTGGAAACGCTGGATATGACGGGTCTCGACCTGGAATACGCCGTATACATGGAGCGCTTCCGCGCATCCGGCAATATCGCGGATCTGCCGGCGGCGTGCCTGACAGAGCACTATGCGCGAGGCGAGTACGGCAGGAAAAGCGGCAAGGGCTTTTACAACTACAAATAGTATAAGGAGGGACCATTATGGGTCATATCAAGGTCACACAGTCCGGCCCTGCGGCCGTTTTATCCATTGACCGGCCCGAGGCGCTGAACGCCCTGAGCCGCGCCCTAGTGGACGAGCTGGATGAGATGTTAGAGCAGCTGGCCGCTTCCAACGAGATCAAGGCCCTGATCCTGTACGGCCCCCGAAACTTTGCCGCCGGGGCCGACATCCGCGACATGGCCGGCTGCACGCCGGAGCAGGCCTCCACCTTCTCTTTCACCCCCACCTTCAACCGATTGGGAGAGTTCCCGGTCCCGACCATTGCCGCCATGGAGGGCTATGCCCTGGGCGGCGGGTTGGAACTGGCGCTGGCCTGTGATCTGCGCATCGCCGGGGAGTCCTGTAAAATGGGCTTTCCGGAGATTACGCTGGGCATTATGCCGGGAGGTGGCGGCACTGCCCGCGCCCCCCGGCTTGTCGGCACCGCCAAGGCCATGGAGCTGATCTTTACCGGCAGCGTCATCTCCGCGCCGGAGGCGCTGCGCATTGGTCTTGTCAATCAGACAGTGCCCGATGGTGAGGTGCTTCCCCAGGCGCAAAAGCTCGCCGGACGCATCTCCGCGTTCAGCCGGACCGCGCTGGAAACCGCCAAGCAGACGATCTTAGAGGGGGCGCGCCATCCCTCCGTCCTCTCGGCGGCTGCCGTAGAGTATAGAAACTGGCCGTCCCTGTTTGCCACGCAGGACCAGAAGGAAGGGATGCGCGCCTTCCTGGAAAAACGGAAGCCGGTCTTTACGGACCGCTGACCGGATACGGAAAGAAGGATATCTATGAAAAAGGAAGTCATGATTACCGCCGGGTGCCGCACGCCTATCGGCGCCATCGGCGGACAGTTTAAAGCGTTGACCGCCCTGGATCTCTCCGTGCCTGTAATGCAGGCGCTGATCGAGCGCTCCGGTGCCGATCCCGCCGGAGTCGGCGATGTGATCTGGGGCTGCAACTATCAGCGCACCTATCTGGAAAACAATCTGGCGCGGGTGGCACTGGTCAAGGCCGGGCTTCCCGTCAGCGTTCCCGGCATCACTGTGCACCGCAACTGCACGTCGTCCATGTCCGCTGTGCAGATGGGCTATTATCAGATCCTGGCTGGAGAGGCATCTTGCATTCTGGCCGGCGGCGCCGACAGCATGAGTACGGCGCCCCACATGGTGTTCAACGCCCGGTACGGGCAGAAATTCGGCCATATGGAGCTACGGGACTCCATGTGGGACTCCCTGACGAATCTGGGCATCGGCCCCAGCATGGGAATCACCGCAGAAAATGTGGCGGAGCGCTTTGGCGTCACCCGGCAGGATATGGACGCTTACGCGCTCCTCTCCCAGCAGCGGGCGGCGGCAGCCATGGACGCAGGCCGCTTTCGTGATGAGATCATCCCGGTCAGCGTTCCCTCCAAAAAGGGTGCTCTTGTCTGCGCCGCAGATGAATATCCCCGCAGGGACGTGACGGCGGACGCCCTTGCCCGGCTGAAGCCGGCCTTCCTGGAAAACGGCGCCGTTACCGCAGGAAATGCCTCGGGCATGAATGACGCGGCAGCCGGCATTATGCTGATGGAGGGTTCCGCCGCCAAGCGCGCGGGCGCCAATCCCCTGGCGCGGATCGTCTCCACCGCCACCACCGGCGTGGAGCCGGAGGTCATGGGCATCGCCCCCATCAGCGCTTCCCGGAGAGCCCTGGAAAAAGCGGGCCTGACCATCGGCGACATGGACCTCTTTGAGATCAACGAGGCCTTTGCCGCCCAGTGCCTGGCCTGCCAGCGTGAACTGGGCATTCCACCGGAAAAGCTGAACGTCAACGGCGGCGGCATCTCTCTGGGCCATCCGGTGGGCGCCACCGGGGTCCGCATCATTGTCACATTGATGTACGAGCTGCGCCGGCGGAGGCAGCGTTATGGACTGGCCACGCTGTGTGCCGGCGGCGGCATGGGAACGGCGGTCATTATCGAAAATCTGTTTTAAAAAAACCGTCTCAAGCCTGCGGGAACCCTGTGGTCTCCGCAGGCTTTCCCTTCTTTTTTCACCGGGAAAGCAAATCGTGACCGCCGGGATCGGAGGTCACGATTTGCTCTGTGCCAGTTCAGGGTGTCAAGTGGCGGGGATGTACTTTTTCTCCCGCTCCTGGATGGAGGGCATGCCCAGCAGGCTGACCAGCTCATTGTGATCGGCTTTTTCAAGGGGCATACCGGCCTGCTCGTGATGCTCGCCTACAAATTGAATGGCCTTTTTCAGCGCGGGATACATATAGTTGATGGGGACCAGCGCGAAGTGGGCGATCTTGGGCTTGATGTACTCCAGATCCTTTCTGGTCAGGCTGTCCAGCCCACCGCAGACCACCAGGGAGACTCTTCCGTCCATAGCGTCCACGAACCGCTTGATCTCCTCCGGATTGCCATGGAAGGACTTGCTGATGCCCTGGACCAAGTCGGCGCCGGCATCCAGATACATCCTGGCCCGCCGGTACTGCTCCTCCTGATCGGTGATATCCGTGCGGGCGATGATCACCGTCTCGGGATAAAGGCGGTTCTCCGCAGCGGCGCGGATCTTTCCGGCGGCCTCCTCGGCGGAGATGGTGGTATTCAGATCCGTCACGCAGATGGGGCAGCGCTTGGGGCTGATTTGATCTTCAATGATTACACCGGAGACGCCGGCGCGCTCAAAGTCGTTCACGGTCTTGATGGTCGTGACGGCGTTGCCGTAAGCGGTGTCGATATCGGCAATCAGGGGAACGTCGATGACATAGCACATGTTGGACACCGCATAGACATTGTCCGAACGGGTGTAAAGCTCGGCGTCGGGAAGGCCCATGGCCTGGGCCGCCAGCGTGAAGCCGCTGGACAAAATCGCGTCGACGCCTGGGGTCCGGCTGGCGATCTTGGCGGACAGCGCATCGCCCACGCCGATGGTATAAAGAGTCTCCTTCTCCGCCATCAAACGGCGAAGCGTACCTCGGTCAGTCATCATAACAAAACATCACCTTTCTAAAATTTTGATTTTTCAGCGGAAACGCGGGGTCAGATACTTGCGTTCTCCTCGTCCGGATCCTTTCCTTGGTAGAGGATGGTGGTATTGTCAGTCAGGATATTTTTCAGTAAGACGAACAGGCTTTCCACCGTCATCATGACATACGCCAAAGGCGGCAGGTAATACATGAACCAGACCGGAAGCGAAGTCGTGCCGGCGACAAAGGACAGGTTGTCCTGGGTGGCGGAGATGGCATATTTCATGGAAAAAAGGAACATCAAAATATACGCAGCCATCTCCAGAACCGGCAGAATGATCACATTGACGCGCTGCGCCTTGTGGGGCAGGCGGTTGGTCATGGCCACGATGCGCGGCATCACGCCGGAGGCCAGGGCCAGGCACATGGAGGGCAGGATCGTCAGCGGCATGATATAATAGGACACGATTTCAAACGTTCCGACCAGCGCGGTGGAGGACAGGTTGCGGACCAGCACGTCCACGGTGATATAGAGCATCATGATGAACACACCAGCGCCGCCCAACGCGAGCATGCAGTTTTTGATCTTGCTGTGGATACCATACAGTTTATCAACGGTTTTCATCGTACAGTCTCCCTTCTTACAGCATCAGGCTCGGCAGGAACGTCACGATCTGCGGGAAGAGGACCATCAGTCCGCCGACAATGACCGTCGCGGCCAGCGCAAAGACCATAGACCGCTTAAAGGGCCCCTCCACCGGGATCCCGGCGGTGCCGCACACGGAGTAGACGCAGACGCCCACGGGAGGCGTCAGCTGGCCGATGACGCAGCAGAAGCAGACAACGATGCCGAACCACAGCATGTCAACACCCAGCTCCTGCATAACGGGGAGCAGCACAGGGGTGGTCATCACGATGACGGCCGTGCCCTCCATCAGCATGAACAGGACAAAGTACACGATGATGCAGATGACCAGGATAATCCGTGGATGGGACATCAGGGGGCCCAGCAGCTCCACAAAGGCGTCGGAGACCTTGCTCAAAGACATGAACCGGCCGAAGATCTTGGCGCCGATCATGATCAGCATGACCATGGCGGTGATGTTCACAGTGCTCTTGGCTGCCCGGACCAGGAATTCTTTGGTAACTTTCCCCAGGCACAGCGCGCAGATCAGGGCCACCGTGGCGGACACCGCGCCGGCCTCCGTGGCGGTCATAAAGCCGGAGTAAATGCCGCCGAAGATCGTAACCGCGATGATGCAGGCGACGGTGATGGAGACAATGGCGTTACGCTTGTCAACGTGGACTGGCGTAAACGCGGACACCGCGCCGGACGCCTTGCTCTCCCCCCGCAGGAAAAACAGGGTGCAGCCGATGAACACCAGCGTTGTCAAAACGCCGGGGATCACGGACGCCACAAACAGCCGTCCAATCGGCGTCTCCGTGGTGATGCCGTAGACGATGATGGTGATGCTGGGCGGGATGATCCCGGCCAGGGACCCGGCGGAAGCGGAGACCGCCGCCGCCAGGTCGGAACTGTATCCGCGTTTGACCAGCTGGGGATAGGCAGCCTGGCCAAGCGCGGCGGAGGTCGCCGTGCCGGAGCCGCAGACCGCGCCCAGAAACGCGCCCAGAATGGAACAGAACGCACCCAGGACACCCTTCCGGCCATGGGAGATGTTGTACAGGATGTTGAACAGGTCTTCGACGACGCCCGCCTCCAGGATCAGCTGTGCGCAAAGCACATACAGCGGGATAGTCGTCATGGAATAGGTTGCGACAGTCGTGAAGGTCGTGTAGCTCAGAAGGCCGGGGAGCAGAGCGGTTTTTCCCAATGCGGCGATACCAACGATACCCACCGCCAGCAGCATGGAGTGGATATACAAGCCGCCCAGCAGCAGGACGATCAGCGTGACCGCAGCAACTAAAATTGCGGCGCCAGTTGACATAATTTACCTCCTAATATACATTCCAAGCAAAACGGGGGCGCAAATCAGCCGGCATACTCCGCCAGCAGAGTCTCCAGAGCCTCATCGACGCCATCAATCATCTCCGCGCCGTTGTCAACCATGCAGTCCCTCCACAGCTTGCAGATCTTCGCACCGGGAACGCCGCTCTCCTCCAGCATCTCCACATAGTCGATCCAGGTCTGTACACAGGCGGAATTGACCTTGTCCTGCAGATCCTGAGGCAGATCGGTGTACTGCACAAACTTGCCGCCATTGCCCTCGACAGTCGCCTTGACCTCCTCGGTCTTGGCATCCCAGTACTCGCAGCCGGCAGGCAGAAGCTCCGCGGCGGCGTCCGTGATAATCTGCTGGTAGACCTCGGGCATGGAATCCCAGAAGTCCTTGCTCCAGCCCATGCCGGCGGTAAAGTGGCCGAAGCTCAAGCCTTCGATGGCATACTTATAGAGCTCGTCCAGGCCATAGGAAGCCCAGTCAGGGATCTGCTGGAAGCCGCCGTCAGCGGTGCCGCGGGACAGGGTATCGTACAGGTCATAAGCGGTGACATTCAGCGGCGTGATGCCCAGCTCATCAGCCAGGAACTGCTGGGGACGGCTGGAGGTGCGGATGATCAGGCCGGACCAGTCGGTCATGGTGGTGATATCCTTGGTGGTCGTGGAGATCGCGTTACCGGGAGGGTTGTTGTGGGCGATGAAATGCACGCCGTTATCCTCAAAATACAACTCATTGAAGGTCTTGCCGTCGGCAATGATCTCATCGCTGTTCAACAGGTCCACATAGGCGTTGGAGCAGATCTCGGCGGTGGAGATCTTGATGGGCAGCTGCGGGACGTCACCGGCGGGGAAACGGGAGGTGTCATAGATGGGAGTCAGGGGCATGGCCACGTCGGCAACGCCATCGCGGAGAGCGTCGTATTCCTTGCCGCCGTCCACCAGCTCGCCGGACAGATAGGTCTCCCAGGTGATCAGGCCATCGGATAGCTCGGTGACCCGATCCATGAAGGGCTCATAGAAGCCGGCATAGCAGCAATGGGTGTTGTTCAGGGCAGAGGTCATCACGATCTCAAGGGGCTCCGCTCCAGTCAGATCGTAGCCGTAGGCATTGACGCCGGAGGTGGACTGGGCAGCATCGCCGTCATTCGTGTCTGCCGGCGTCTCATCGCCGCCTCCGCAGGCAGCCAGGGACAAAACCAGGGTTGCGCTCAGCAGGAGTGCCAGAAACTTCTTTGCCTTTTTCATGTAAGTCTTCCTTTCTGTTTCAATAATGGGACTATCTTTCACTGGCCGTGCCAGCAGGTCACATTCTCTTTTCGCGGATATAATTGATCAGGCTTCCGCATTCCACAATATCCTTGGTGCGCTGGGGAACCGGATTGCACGTCAGGACTCTCTGCCCGTTGATCACAACCCGGTTGGCCTCCCAGTCCAGTTCCACAGTGTCCCAGCGCTTTACGGCGTCCAGGATCCCGGGGACTTCAATTAGGGCCACGCCGTTGGCAACCTCCCCCTTATAAAAGCTGGGGTTGAAGCTCTCGGCAAAAACGGTGCGGATCCCCAGCGCCCGCAGGGCCTTGAAAGCCACATAGTGCGGGTGGCCGTAACCAAAGTTTTCGGCGCCCACCAGAACGTCTCCATCCTGCACGACCTGCGCAAAATCAGGATCATAGTCAGACATACAGACCTTTTTCATCTGCTCGATGTCACTGAGCTTAATGTTTGCAACACCCACGATATTATCAATGTCATAGTTGGGCTCTTCAAAAACCCAGGCAATCCTGCCTTTCACCTTGGGAAGCATAAGCGGCTCCTTTCTTACAACACTTTTCTGGGATCGGTGACCTTGCCATAGAGCAGGGACGCGGCGATCGTATAGGGGCTGGCGGTGTAGATATCTGCCTTGGTGCAGCCCATGCGGCCGGGAATATTCAGCGTGCCGGTGGACAGCGCCACCTCGCCGGCGGTCATTGTGCCCAGCATGCCATAGCAGAAATCGCAACTGGGATAGTAAACGCACGCGCCCGTGTCGATCAGCCTGCCCATCATGCCGTTTGCGGCCAGCTCCTTTTGCAGCTTCACAGAGGCAGGGACCGCGTACATATGGGTGCCAGCGGCGATATGCTTGCCCTCCAGGATCTCCAGGACCTGCCGGAAATCGGAAACGCGTCCGCTGGCGCAAGAACCCACATAGCCGATGTCCACCTTCATCCCCTCATAATCCGCGATATCGACCGTGTTTGCGGAAGAGGGCGGCGCCACCAGGACGGGAGCCACCGTACTCAGGTCCAGCGTGTATTCCTTGGCATAGACGGCGTCCTTGTCAGGCGTCACATGGGTATATTCCCTTCTGGCGGTTCCGGCCAGGAAGGCGTCCGTTTTGTCATCCTGCTCGCAGACAGCGGTGACTGCGGAGAGGAACATGGCCTGGTTGCACATGGTAATGCGGTCATCCATGCTCAGCTCCCGCAGCCCTTCCCCGCCGAATTCGATGCACAGCGAGCAGCCGCCGGAGGGGCCCAGCCGCCGGACCAGCGTGTGGAAGACATCCCGGGCGGTGACGCCCTTTTCCAATTTGCCGGTCAGGTTGACGCGGAGGGTGCCGGGCACCACAATGGATACCTTGTTGGTGGCCAGCGCCTCAATCACCGCGTTGCGGACGCTGATCGCGCCGGCGCCCAGGGCGCCCAGCGTGCTGACATGGCCGTCAAAGTGAATCACCATCATGCCCGGAACGATGTAGCCCTCTTCCATAATGACCTGATGTCCGATCCCCACATCCTCGTAAAGCCGGATGTTGCAGCGCTTTGCAAAGCTGCGGGTCTTTACGTGGACCTCCCGGTACTTGGTGTCGCCGGCGGGGTTGAAATGATCAATGAAAAACATAAATTTCTCCGGCTTATTCACCGTGAGGCATTTCAGTTCCTCCAGTTGCCGCTCATAGGAATCAATGTATCCCGGATAGTCATACGCGATCGTCAAATCAGGCTCAAACAGGGCTTCATCCCCCGCCCGCACCGTTCTGCCCAGGTTTTGGGACAGAATTTTTTCAATAATCGTTTGGCCCATGTTGCGTCTCCTCCCATCATTACCGAACTGCATTCATCGAATTTATTCGATGAACTTGTTTTAATAATATCATCGTTTATCTGTTTTGTCAATTTTTTTCTTATTATCCTCTCTTTTTTTATCAAAAAACGTCAAAACTAACAAATGCCTTTTTTGTTTTCATAAATTCTGCTCTATGACTGTCCTGAAAATTGGACACATTTTCATTCATTCGTCGAATCTACTTTAAAAAAGAATTGATTATTTCTTCCAAATCATTTATGATAATATAAATATTTCAGGCGTATTTCAGGGAAATTGGAGGAACTGTTTTGGAAGAGAAGAAATTGACCAGACGGCGGCAGCAGGCAATTGATACCAAAAACAGGATCTTTGAGGTCACCATGCAGCTTGGCTCGGAGATCGGCTACGAGTCCTTGGATATCAGCAGCATCTGCAAGGCGGCGAACATCTCCGTCGGGACCTTTTATCACTACTTCCGCTCGCTGGACGCGGTTTTTCAGGAGCAATATTATCAATATGACAGCTTTATTGCGAAGTCTATCCAGGACTCTCCGCTCTTGGGGTCCGCCACCGAACGGCTCTGGCAGCTGTTCTCTTTGAAATACAGGTATGTGGTGGCCCACGGCGTTCAGTCCATCGTCCGCCAGTACCGAGGCCAATTCGCACAGGTCGATTCTGAAAACAGCATATTTTATTCCGAGGAGCGCATCACCGTCAAAGCGCTGATTTCTATTCTGGAGGAGGGCATCGCAAACGGCGAATTTGTTATGGGTGATTCCCCCAAATTTGTCGCCAATGTCCTGCTGGTATTTTCCCGCGGGATCCTGGTGGACTGGGCGCTGAAAAACGGCAGTTATGATTTGGAGAAAGTTGCTCTGCAAAACCTGAACCTGATCATGCGTCAGTATATCGTTGACCCCGGCTCGTCTGGGACGCCTCTTTCCCAGCAGCCGCGCCCTTCCTAAGCGCACTGTTTTCCGCGCATACGGAAAGCAAATTTTGCGTCTTTTCCCGGTATGCACCCCGGCGGAGCTGCGGCTTCAGGATCCTGCCGGAAACGACCGAGACGCCATCCGAAGGAGCCAAACGCATAAAACGCCTCCGCCCCAGCCGGACTGCCGGATGGGGCGGAGGCGTTTTCGATCCTCCGGATCATTTGTGCGTGTATATTCTTTGATTTGCCGGGGACAGACCAGCCGGAAAACCGCAGTTTTTTCCTAGCCCTTTTCTTGCGCTGCGGGTGCCAGACCCTTTACTCAACAGGGACTTCCACGATGCCCGCCGCGCCGGCGGCGATGGCATACTTGGGGAAGGTCAGCACAACAGCGCCGTCCTCCCGGATATAGAAGGTGGTGGTCTCGTCCACGGTGGTAAATCCGCCTTCGTCGGGTCCGAAGAAGTAAGAGAACCCGTCGGCATCCGTTTGGCCAGCGATATAGGTCTTCACAGCGTCATTGCAGCGTGCCGTCCAATCGTCGCCCAGCAGATCCCGGAGGGTGAGATCCCGGTCCTCCGCCAGATCCAGGTTGTAATAGTACTGCTCCTGCATGGAGGCCACCCAGCCCTCCGCCAGTGTCACCACGAAGGAGACCTGGGTATCCGTCCGGCGCTTGACCTCATAGTCCACGATCACGTCCATCTCACGGCCGCCCCACTCCTCCTCGGTGCCGCCGGTGGCGAAGAATGCCTCACGATACTCCTCCCAATCCCGCCGGGCCTTTTCCAGGTGGGCGTCCACCCGCGCCTGGATGGCGGCGTTCACTTGGTCCGCCAGGGCGCTGTCGTTCTCCACCTCCGGGACGGTGACCTGATAGTTGACGCCATCCTCCGCCGTCTCGTAATGGCGGACGGTCAGCACCTGGAACAAGCCGCCCAGCACCGGCACATCCGCTGCGGCGGCCGCCGCGGTGGCGGACAGGTTCAGCGTCCCCACCAGCACCACGAAGCAGGCGGCAGCGGCGCTCAGGCTCCGCCACAGGCTTCTGCGCCGCCGCGCGGCGCGGTATTCCCTCTTTCCCTGCCGGATGCCGGCCTGCACACGATCCGCCAGCTCCTCCGGGATGGGGGTGGCCATATAGTACTCTCTCGCCTCATGAAAATCTTTCATTCGATGTTCGCTCCTTCCAACGATATCCGCAGTTTCTTCAGCCCGGTGTACAGACGCGTCTTCACGGTGCTGAGATTCAGCCCCGTCACGGCGCTGATCTCCTTCAGGGAAAGCTCCTCATAAAACCGCAGCCGGATGATGCTCCCCACCTCCGCAGGCAGGGCGTCCACCCGCTCCGCCAGGGTCCCGTCGGCAGGCAGGGGGTCCTCGTAGCTGCCGGTGTCCAAGGCCTCGGGGTCCACAAAGGCCACCCGCTTCCGCTGCCGGAGCTGATCTGTACACACATTGACCAGGATATGATAAAACCAGGTGCGCATAGCCGTCTGCTCCCGCAGGCTATCCTGCTTTTCCAGTGCCCTGCAGACGGCGGTCTGCACCGCGTCCAGGGCCTCTTCCCTGTTTTTCAGATAGCTGTAAGCCAAACGGTAAAACCGCGCCTGTTCCCCCACAAGGAATGTGGTCAATTGCTCTTCACGATTCACTGACACAAGCATGGTCCTTTCTGTTTTGTTCTGACTGATAGACGGACAGAGCGCGGAAAAAGTTTGGGATATTTAAAAAAATTTCCGGTGAGGATTCACCGGAAATTTTGATCAGTCATACCGCAGGGCGTCGATGGGGTTCAGCTTTGCCGCCTTGTTGGCCGGGAGATACCCGAACAGCACGCCGATGCCCACGCTGACGCCGAAGCTCACCAGGATGGCCCCCAGGGTGGGGGTGGCATTGAAGGTGATGCCGGTGGCCCCCAGGCTCTGCACCAGCATGCCGCCGAAGATCGTGCCGATGCCCACGGCCAGCAGGCAGCCGAAGGCAATGCCCAGCAGCCCGCCGATGGCGGAGGTGGTTCCGGCTTCGATGATGAACTGCCGCCGGATGTCCCGCCGCTTGGCTCCCAGGGACTTGCGGATGCCGATCTCCCGGGTGCGCTCCGTGACGGAGACCAGCATGATGTTCATGATGCCGATGCCGCCCACCAGCAG
>JAUNGH010000133.1 GCA_030524605.1 Oscillospiraceae bacterium
GGATCTGATGAACACCATGCAGCGGGGCATCCTGACGCTGTTCTGCTACGACGACAAGCCCAACGACATCGGGCTGGAAAACGTGCTGCGCCAGTGTCTCCAGCTGATGAGCAACATGCCGGTGCTGGCCATCTACGCCTATCAGGCCTGGCGGTACAGCCAGGGCGAGAGCCTGTTCATCCACGTGCCCCTGCCGGAGCTCTCCACGGCGGAGAACTTCCTGCGGATGCTGCGGGAGGATCGCAGCTACACCGAATTGGAGGCCCGGACCCTGGACGTGGCGCTGGTGCTCCACGCCGATAACGGCGGCGGCAACAACTCCACCTTCACCAACCATGTGGTCACCTCCTCCGGCACGGACACCTACTCCGCCATCGCGGCGGCCATGTCCTCTTTGAAGGGTCCCCGCCACGGCGGCGCCAACAGCAAGGTCATGGCCATGATGGACGACATCAAGACCCATGTGAAGGACTGGAGCGACGAGGGCTGCGTGGCGGACTACCTGACCCGGATGCTCAACAAGGAGGCCTTTGACCGCAGCGGCCTGATCTACGGCCTGGGCCACGCCGTGTACACCAAGACGGACCCCCGGTGCGAGGTGTTCCGGGACTATGTGCAGCGGCTGGCGGCGGAAAAGGGCCGGGACCGGGAGCTGGCGCTGTACGCCAATGTGGAAAAGGTGGGCAAGGAGCTGCTGATGGAGCGCCAGCACAAAAAGGCCCTTTCCACCAACATCGACTTCTACAGCGGCTTTGTCTACGAGATGCTGGGCCTGCCCATGGAGCTGTACACCCCGCTTTTCGCCGTGGCCCGTATCTCCGGCTGGAGCGCCCACCGGATGGAGGAGCTCAGCGTCGGCGGCAAGCTGATCCGTCCCCGGTACGAGTGCGTGGAGGAACACCGCAGCTATGTGCCCATGGAAAACCGATAAAGGCTGAAAAAGCCCGGATGGCTTTGCCATCCGGGCTTTTTTGATGCAAATCGGAAAAAGGGGCCTCCCGCCGCGAAACCCGTTATTTCGCGCCGTTCCGGTTTTCGGAGATGTAGACCTTCAGCTCCTGCCTGGCGCGGTGATACTGGCAGGCGTCCAGCACCACCTTGCCCCGCTCCATGGAAATCAGGCCGTCCCTGCCGAATTTGGTCAGAATGCGGTTAATGGTTTTCACCGTCATCCCCACCTCCTCGCTGATCTGCTGGCGGGTCTTGCCGATGACGGCCCGCCCGGCCCCGCGGATGCCGCTGCTCTCCGCCTGCCGTGTGATGTACTTCAGCAGGACGTACTTGGCCGAGTAAAACAGCCGCTCGCCCCGGCTGTAGCTGGAGCAGTACAGCTTGGCGGCCACATGCTCGCTGAGGGAGCGCAGCAGCTCCATGTCCTGCCGCAGCCAGGCGTCGAAATCAACGGCGGAGAGGTAGGCCACCCGGCAGTCCGTCACGGTCTCGATGGTGACGGAGGTGGTGGAGGCCCTTGCAAGCAGAGCCACCTCCCCCACAAAGGAGGGCGCGTCGTTCATTTCGATCATGAATACGTTGCCGTTTTCAAATTCATTGACCACCCGGAAAGAGCCCTCCAGCAGAATGCCGATGGTCTCCAGCGGCGAATCCTTCTGCCGGATGATCTCGTGGGGGGCGTAGGACCGGAGCTGGAACCGGCTGTCCAACTCCTCCGGGATGCGGGTGGTAAAGGTTTCCAGCTTCGGGCAGATATCCAGCAAATCCGCGTAGCGCATAAGAACACCTCCGAAATCCATGATACCATGGATTTCGGAGGCGGACAAGCCTCTTACCAGCGGCAGAGCCAGGGATTTTTTTCAAACAGCAGCTCCGCCTCCCGGCGGATGCGCTCCCGGTCCAGGGTCAGCAGCTCCCGATCCTTCATCACAAGCGTGCCGTCCACGATGGAGTGGCGGACATCGGCGCCGCCGGCGCTTTCCACCAGGGTGTGGACCAGGTTTTGGGTGGGCCACAGGTGGGGGGCGTCGGTATCGACGGCGATCAGGTCCGCCGGCGCGCCGGGGGTGACGGCCCCAAGGCCCGGCTCAAACAGGGCCGCCGCACCGCCCTGGGTGGCCATGCGCAGCAGCGTCTCGGCGGGCATGACGGAGGAGTTGGCCTCCGCAATACCCCTTGTCACGTTCATCACGCCCCGGAACAGGCGCATCTCCCGGAACAGATCCACGCCGCCGTGGGCGGTGCCGTCGGTGCCGAAGCCCACGGAGACCCCGGCGCGGAGCAGCTGGGGCGTGGGCGGCACGCCTTTTCCACAGTTGGAGAAGGGACAGTGGGCCACCCGCACCCGGCGGCGGGCCAGGATCTCGATCTCCTCCTGATCCAGGAAGATACAGTGGGGCGCGGTCATGGAGGCGGAGAGCAGGCCCTCCCGCTCCAGCCAGGCGAAGGGGCGCAGGCCGTACCGCTCGATGAACTCCGTCACCTCGCTGGCGTACTCGTTCATGTGGGTCTCCACCGGCACGCCGTCCTCCGCCGCGGCTTCAAAGACCGTCCGCAGCAGCTCCTCGCTGACGGCGGTGGGGGTGGTGACGGAGTAGATGGGCTTCAGCCGGCCGCCGGACAGGGCGCCCTTCATGGCCCGCAGCCGGGCCACCGCCTCCGGCACGGAGAGGGCCCGCAGGCTCTCCGGCGCATGGGGGCTGTCGTTGGTCATGACGGACAGGCGGCCCCGCAGGCCGGAGCGCTGATAGACCTCCGCGAAGACCTCCGGGTACTTGCCCCCGGCGTCCACGAAGCCGGTGGTGCCGCAGGAGATCATCTCCATGGCGGCAAGCTCCGCGCTGAGACGGGACATCTCCGGATCCAGGCGGCTCTCAAAGGGCACGTTGACCCGCTTCCAGATGACGGGCTTCTCGTCCAGGAGACGGCCACGCAGGAGCTGCTGGCTGGTGTGGGTGTGGCCGTCCACCAGTCCGGGCATCCACAGCAGATGCTTCCCCGGCAGGACGGTGCCGGCCTGATACGTCTGATCCCCGGCGTCCACGATGTCCAGAATGTGCCCCCCGGAGACGGCGATGGACTTGCCGGAGACGATGGTCATATCCGGGGCCAGATAGCGGACATCGGACAGCAGGATGTCGCAGTGAATCGCTTGGTTTTGCATAATCGGGCCTCCTATTTCAGCAGCATGTACAGGGAAAAGCAGATGGAAAACGCGGCCACGCCCCGCTTCAGCAGGCTCTGGGGCACCCGGGCGGCAGTGGCGCTGCCGATGGAGACGCCCACGGCGTGGCTGGCCGCGGCGGCTGCCAGCATGGGCAGCAGCGCCATGGGATCGCACTGGCTCCCATAGACGGCGATGGCCGGCAGGGCGATGAACACCGAATCCAGCAGCGCCACGCCCACGGCCATCTTGGCCGGGACGCCCAGGGCCACCAGCAGGGGCATCACCAGCACCGGGCCGCCCGCGCCGGACAGGGCGCAGATGACGGCGGTGATGAGGCCCAGGGGCAGCAGCGCCGCCGCGGGGGGCATGGGCTGCGCCCGGGCGGCCTTCCGGGGGCGCAGCTCCCGAACGGCGATGGCCATGCCGGAGAGCAAAACCACCAGATACAGGAGCACCTTGACGGTCTCCGCCGCCAGCAGCCCGCCCAGTGCCGCGCCCATCAGCCCTCCCGCCAGGCTTCCGGCGGAGAGGGTCAGGGCGGGGCGCAGAGGCAGCTCCCCCCGGCGGTGGTAGTTGAAGGCGCCGATGGCGCCGGAGACGGCGAAGCACAGGAAGCTGGCAAGCAGGCTCTCCGTCACGGAGAGGCCGCAGGCCCCGGTGAACAAAATGGGCAGCAGGAAACCCGCCACGCCGCACCAGCCGATGCACAGCCCCACGGCGCAGCAGCCCGCGGCGGCAATGAGGAAGGCCATGGCGTCAGATGGCCCCCGTCAGCTTCAGCACCACCTGGGCGATACACAGCGAGCCGAAGAAGGTGCCGGTCATAACCAGGATGGTGATGAGGATCAGCTTCCACCCCTGCTTTAAAAACACCTTCAGCTGGTTGCTGATGGACATGCCCGCGAAGGCGCCCACCATGGTCAGCGGCGCGGTGAAGTTGATCTTGTTCGCCGCCTCGATGACAAAGCCGGAGATCGGGGAGAGGGGGCAGGCGGCCAGCAGCCCCAGGATGGAGCAGTAGGCCACGGTGGGGAGCTTCAGGGGAATGACGGCAGAGAGGCCCGCCGCGCCCAGCGCCAGCACCAGCAGCACCAGAACGCCGGGGAGGGAGTCCATAAACGCCACGTCAAAGCCGATGAAATTGGCGGTCATCATGCCCAGGCCCGCGATGGCCAGGGTAAAGATCCATTCCTTGATACGCATGTTCGTCTCCTCCTTATTTCTTCTCGGCGGCTTCGGCGGCCCTGCGGCCCGCCCCGGTCACGCGGCCCAGGGTGGGTTCCAGCCTGCGGTAGAGGAAGTTGCACAGGGGAATCCCGATGAAGATCGCCATATAGATGCCGTCGATGCCGGAGATGGTCTCGCTGGCGGAGGCCATGGCGGCGATCTGGTCGGCATAGGCGGGCATGACCTCGGACAGCGCCGCCACGGCGGAGGACATCAGAATGCCCGCGCCCACGCCGGAGGCCATGCCCAGGGCATAGGGGTGGAAGGCGCCGGTGGAGGCGGCCATGGAGGCCATGAAGCCAAAGTAGATGGTGCCCACCATGCCGCCGACGATGTAGACGGAGAGACTGCCCTGGGCCTCCGGGGAGTCGGCGCCGAACATATCCTGCATGAGAGCCAGATTGGTCTCCCGGTTGATGGAGTGGGCGGCACCCACTGCCTCCCGCTTCAGCCCCAGCAGCAGGGCCACGGGCATGGCCAGCAGAATGGTGCCCAGGTTGCCGAACTCCTGGAGCAGCAGGGCGGGGCCTGCGGAGATGACGATAGAGATATTGGCGCCGGCGTTAATACCCAGCTTGGCCACAAAGGGCAAAATGGCAATGCCCACCAGGCCGGAGGCGGCCTTGACCTTTTTGTTGTCCAGGAACTTCAAAATGCTGGGGCCGGTCAGGATGCCCAGGAACAGGGCGTAGAAAATGGGGAAGATGATGAAGGTACCCTTCCAGACCGGGATTTTGATCTGACCGATGGTGTCCGCGATGAGGATGAAGAAAAAGGCCAGCAGGTACAGCTTCCATTCCTCTTTGATGCGGGCAAGCAGCGACGGATAGGCGTGTTCAGCTTTTTTCACGGGAATCCTCTCCTTTTGTTTGATCGTGGCACCAGTATACAGGACGGTTCGCCGCTTTCAAAAGGACAAATGAGTATTTTCAGCAGGTTTGTTGAAAAATTCATGCAGTGTCCCCTCGTTTCAGGCCCGGCCGATGCCTCCCGCGAAAACGGGCCGATGAAAATCCATAGTACTCCAGAGGCAGTTTTGACAAACCGCCGCATATCGGAATACCTGCACATTTCCGCTTGACTATGCTGCACGGAGCTGCTTCTTCAATGCGGTCTCAATTTCGCCGGACTCCCCAGAACCCGCCAGGGAGTCGCTATGAAGCCGCAGACAATCCTGTGATATGCTGGCCTGCTCCGTCGGCGCCGTACTCGTCCTGTTGGGCCTATATCCATACAACGTCACGCAGCATAGCATCTGCCGTTTGTCCGCCGATGTCACCAGAATAATCGAGAAATTCCGGTTCCTTCAGTCCCTGCTGGCAACGGCAACGGAACGCATACCATGGATGACGTTGCCGCCGGAATTCTTCAGCTCAGCCAACCAGCTGCCGCCTCTTCGCACAGCGCTTTTATGCATGCTCATTCTCCAATTCCACGACTTCCTTTGATCCTCGATCATGCGGACGCTGCCAAACTCACTGTTTCTGAATGTCGTTGTTTTCAGGTATTCCATCGTAACCTCCTGTTCCTGGTTCACACGCCGTTTCCTCCGGCGCGTCCATCGTTGCCTGCTTCTGCCCGGAAATATCCGATAACCGGGTCGTCATAATGCCGTACAATTCATTGTCACGGGGGAAGTCATCCACAAAGGGCAGGATCACGTTCCCGAAAAAGATAAGCCCCTGTCCGGGGCCGGAATTGCTGATATGCGCCGCCTGCTGGGTGGAGATATTCAGCCGCTCGCAGAGTATCTTCCGGTCGCCGCTGGCCTGGTTGAGAAGATAAATGAAGTCGCTGTTCTCAAAGATGTTCTCGATCTCCGCGGAGGCCAGAAGGTCCTTGATATTCTGGGTGATCCCGGTGGGGATGCCGCCCCATTTGCGGAAGCGTTTCCAAATCTCCACGCTCCAGCTCCCCACCTCGC
>JAUNGH010000134.1 GCA_030524605.1 Oscillospiraceae bacterium
TCACCGTACCAGAGGTCGCCGTACCAGAGCATCCACCAAAGCTCCTGGGCCGCGCTGCCCATCCGGGGCAGCAGAAGGCAGGCCAGGGACAGTGCCACCGCCAGAAACCGCAGCTCCGTCCAGATATGCACCGTCCAGGACGCCAGCTTCGCGTCCGCCAGCCGCTTCTCCCGCCGCAGGAGAAACCACGCTGCCAGCAGCACCGCCCCCGCCGCCAGCAGTGCCGCCTGAGTCAGCCAAAAGGAATGCGTTTCCTGCAGGCTTTGATACGGCCAGTACATGTCGCTGGTGCGGATGCCGTAGCCGGTGTTGTAATACTGGGTGGGCGTCTCCCGGACGGCCATGTACACCACCGCGCTGCTTACGTTGTCCCCTGCCGGAAAGTTGTCGTAGCCGGGGACAAACCAGAGGTCGTCTTCGGTGTAGATGCCGTCGCCATACACATCCAGCTCCACGCCGTCCTTGAGAATGGTGACCTTGCCGTTGGCGAAGGTCAGCAGAAAATTATAGCCCTCCGGCAGATTGCGGCTCAGTTCCGCGCCGTCGGTGTTGGAGTACCAGCCGCCGCCCACGCCGTTCTTGCCGGTCTGCCTGCGGATGCGGTACAGCACGTTTTTGTCGTTCTGGTACCAGTAGTCCGGGTCGCTGCCGGTGGGGTCGGCGTAGCCGGGTATCGGAGTTGCAGTTGCCGCGTCCACAACATAGGTGCTTTCCCAGCTGGAGACCACCACCTCCTGGGTCACAGTGCCGTACCAGACGTTGTACCACTCCAGCTCCTCCCCCGCCGCCAGGGTCAGAAATTCCCGCAGATAGGCGGAGACCTGCCCACGAAAGGCCGCCGTCTCCTGCCAGTCCGTCTCCATCGGGCTGCCGCCGCCCCGCTGCCAGGCCAGCCGCCCGGCGGCGGCCCCCAGGCCGCCCAGCGTCAGGCTCACGCCGAAGAAAAAGGCCAGAAAGCCCGCCGCGGCCCTGACGTGCCGGCCTTTCAGGCCGCTGACCACAACCGGCGCCTGCTCCGCGCCGTCCGGCTGTCCCGCCGCGTTTTGCACCTGCTCTGCTACAAACCGCTCCGGAGTCTCCGCCGATTCCTTATCCATGTTGTTCCATTTTGTATCCAATGCCCCACACCACCTTAATGTAATCTGGCTCTTTGGGATTCAGCTCGATCTTCTCCCGAATGCGGCGGATGTGGACCATCACCGTGTTCTCGCAGGCGAAGGCGTCCTCGTTCCAAACCCGGCGGTAGATCTCCTCCGCCGGAAAGATGCGCCCCGGGTTCCGCATCAGCAGATCCACGATTCTGGTCTCCGTGGGCGTCAGCCGCACCACGTCCCCATCCGCCCGCAGAACCAGGCTGTCCGGGTCGTACTGGAGCCGCCCGTTGACGATGACGTTCCCCCGCCCCTCGGCGTGGATGTCCCCCAGGGACGTGTACCGCCGCAGCTGGCTCCGCACCCGGGCCGCCAGCTCCTGGGGATTGTAGGGCTTGGTGATGTAGTCGTCCGCCCCCATGGAGAGGCCCAGGATCTTGTCCGTGTCCTCGCTCTTGGCGGAGAGGACGATGATGGGCAGATTCCGCTTCTCCCGGATGCGGATCAGGGCGGACAGGCCGTCCAGCCGCGGCATCATCACGTCGATGAGGATCAGCCGCACCGCCGGGTCCAGGCACAGGTCCAGAGCCTCCATGCCGTTGTAGGCCCGCAGGACGCGGTAGCCCTCCCGTTCCAGGGTGATGGCAATGGCGCCGACGATCTCAGGGTCGTCGTCCACGACCAGGATGCATTCGTTCATGTGTTTCCCTCCTTGAGCCAGGTTCAGGGTACCGGAGAATTCTTACGGCGCGGCAGACGAAAATCTTACGGATTTCTTACGATTTTGGAGGCGGTAAAATCGCCCTATAGGGGCGGCGGGCGGCTGCCAGCCGCCCCTGCCAATGAAAACCCGCAGGGGCGGCTATCAGCCGCCCGGCAACCTTATGACCGTTTCAGCGCCATGGTGAAAATAAACCGGGTGGACGATGCGTCGCTCTCGGCCCGCAGCGTGCCCTTGTGCTCCTCCGCGATGGTGCGGGCGATGGGCAGCCCCAGGCCGAAGCCGGACTTCTCCCCCCGGGAGGCGTCCGCCCGGTAAAACCGCTCGAACAGACGGGAGAGCTGCTCCGGCGGAATGGGCTCGCCGGGGTTGGATACGGTCAAACGGGCCTGCCGGTCCGTTTTTTGCAGCGTCAGGGTGATGACGCCGCCGCCGGCGCCGTATTTGATGGCGTTGTCCAGCAGGACGGAGACCAGCTGCCGCAGCTTGTCCCGGTCGCCCGGCACCGTCACGTCCTCCGTGATCCGGTACTCCAGAGGCTTTCCCGCCTCATAGGCCACCGGCTCGAAGGCCAGGGCGCAGTCGGCGGCGATGTCGGAGAGGGAGACCTCCGTCAGCACGGCGGTGCGGACCATGTTGTCCGCCCGGGCCAGGGTCAGCATCTCCTCCACCAGGGACTTCATCTGCCGGGCCTCGGAACGGATGTTGTCCGCCCAGCGGGCGGGCCTGTCCTCCAGCGGGGCGGCCTCCAGCAGCTCCGCGTTGGAGAGGATGACGGTCAGCGGCGTCTTCAGCTCGTGGGACGCGTCGGACAAGAACTGGCGCTGCTGGCGCCACGCCTTCTCCACCGGGCGGGTGGCCCACCAGGACAGCAGGATGGACACCCCCAGCAGCAGAAGCAGCGCCGCCGCGCCGATGACCAGATAGCTGCCCATCATCTCCCGGAGCACCGCCCGCTCCATGGACATATCCACGAAGGCCAGCCGGATATACAGCCCCTTGTCCTGCCGCAGATACCGCAGGTGGTAGCCCTGGATGACGCCCTCGCTGCCGTTCTGGCCCAGGCAGTCCTGCAAAATGGCGGTCAGCTCCTCGCTGTCGTCCAGATTGGCGTAGGTCCCGCCGGTGACGTCGGCGAAATAGGTGCCGCCGCCGGAATAGACGTTCACCGTGAAATAGGGCAGCAAAATCGTCTGGTCGCCGCCGATGGTGATGCCCGCGCTGGGCTGCCCGCCCAGGGAATAGCCGCTCTCCTGGGCCACCCGGTACAGCAGCTGGCGGCTCAGGTCCCGGACGTTTTGACGCATGGCGAAGAAGACGGACAAAAACACCGCCGCCAGCACGGCCGTGACCAGCGCCATGCAGATGGCGACGAACTTCAGCCGCAGTTTTCGGATCATGACAAGTGATCCCCCTTGTCGAAAAGTCTGTGGAAAATGTGGAAAAGACGGTGGAAAACGTGGAAACCGTCAGTCCGCCGGCCGCTCCAGGCAGTAGCCCACCATGCGGATGGTCTTGATCCGCACCCGGGAGCGGAGGTGCTCCAGCTTTTTGCGGAGGAAGGAGATGTAGACCTCCACGTTGTTGTCCTCCGCGTCGGACTCATAGCCCCAGATCTTCAGAAGCAGGTTCTCCTTGGTCAGGACGATCTCCCGGTTCAGCATCAGAAGCTCCATCATGTCGAACTCCTTGCGGCTCAGGCGGACGGACCGCTCCCCGCACAGCAGGGTGAAGGAACTCTTGTCCAGCTTCAGATCGCCGTATTCCAGGGCGTCGGTGTTCCGCAGCTCCGGCTGCCGCCGGGTCAGCGCCCGGACGCAGGCCAGCAGCTCCCGGGGCTCGAAGGGCTTGGTCAGGTAGTAGTCCGCGCCGCAGTCCAGCCCCTCCACCTTGTCCGAAACCTCCGACCGGGCGGTGAGCATCAGCACCGGCACGGCGTTTCCGGCGGAGCGCAGGCGGCGCAGCACCGTGAAGCCGTCCATCCTGGGCAGCATCACGTCCAGCAGCACCACGTCATAGATGCCGGAGAGGGCGTTGTCCAGTCCCGCCTCCCCGTCGTGGCAGACGTCGGCGGTATAGCCGTTCAGCTCCAGCAGGTCCTGAAGGGTGGAGGCCAGCCGCACCTCATCCTCGACGATCAGCACACGCATCCGGGAACGCTCCTTTCAAGTGGTGGGATCAGCCCTCCAGGCCGTTGACGGACACCCGCATCAACGGGTCCAGGGCGGCGGTGGGCAGCAGGTAGATGGTGGTGTCCTCTCCCAGTCGGGTATAGCGGCCGGAGCCGTCCGGCAGCGGGAGGCCGATGGTCAGCTCCAGCGTCTGTTCCACGCCGGTATCGGTGACGTATTCCACCTTCAGCTTTGCCGCCGGCTCGTCAAAGCCGCAGATGGTGGCCGCCTCGTCGGAGGGGCGGTAATCCACGCATTTCTCAAAGGCCAGGGTCTCCAAATCGCTGAGCAGGGCCCGGACCGTCTCGTCGTCGGTGACGTTGGCGCCGCTGGAGCGCCAGGTGGTGACGCTGTCCTCCCCCTCGGCCCGCTGGGCGGCCAGATAGGTGGTGACGCCCCGCTCCCCCTCCGCCGGGGCGGCGCCCTGGATGGTGACGGACCGGATGGTGTCCTCCGTCAGCTGCGGCAGCTGCGGCAGCTCACACATGTCGTAGATGGGAACGCACAGCAGCTCATACAGCCCGCCGTCGATGATGTAGGCCGTGGACTCGTCGCCGTTATAGCGCATGTAATAGCTGCTGCCGTCGGTGGTGGCCTTGCCCAGCAGCATGGTCACGGCGCCGCCCTGGGCGGTGCCTGCGGTGAGGGTGGCGGTGGGATTGTCCATGCCGCAGCTTTCCAGCGTGGCGCTGTCGGTGATGGTCTGCTGGGGCTTCCAGGAGGTCAGCAGCTCCGTGATGGAGGTGATGACGGCATCGTCCAGCGGGAAGTCCGGGTCCGCGTCCCATATCCAGTCCCCCTCCTCATTCAGGGAGAAGGACAGCGTGGTGCTTCCGTTTTCGTAAAATAAAGAGGTGAAGGCGCCGGGATCGGTGACGGCGCCGGGCACCGCCGGGGCTTCCTCGCCGGGAAGGTCCCGGTTCTCCTGATACCGGATGCCCAGGACGATCAGCAGCGCCGCGCACAGGATCGCCAGAATGGTGCTGAGGATGGTGACGGTCCGTCTTTCTTGCCAGGTCATAGGGAAAGTCCTCCTGTCGGCTAGATCATAATTGATAACAATATATTATACCACAAAAGAGACTAAAAATCAAATTGCCCGGCGGCAGTGGCAGCATACCGGCAGTATATCCGAGAAAGATAAAACGGAACTGAAAAAAATTTCGCAAAGGACGCGTCAAAAACCGGATTTTTCCCCAGTTTCCTGGAAGATGTCCTTGCAAATACGCAATCGATTTTATATAATAAAACCGGCCGTCAGGTCAATTACACCGGCCGGGTCGGTATGCGACTGCCCGGCGAGCGTATGGAGGAGAGAAGGATATGAGAGGCGTACATAGCGCGGTGGACGATATCCGCCGCAGTGTATTCACCGAGGTGGCCCGCCTGGCCTATAACTACGATGAGAACGACCGGGACCAGGTGGACCTGATCCCCTACAAGCTGGTCCCCGGCGACATCGCAAAATACCGCCACGACGTGTATCTGGAGCGGGCGGTCATCATCGCCCGGGTGCGTCTGGCTTTAGGCATGAACATCGACATCGGCGGCCACCTCAGCACCCACATCAACGAGGCCGTCACTGACCAGAAGTATTTTGAAAACCCCCTGGTCAACGTGATCCATTCAGCGTGCAACGCCTGCCCCCCCAAGCAGATCCGGATTACCGACAGCTGCCAGGGCTGTCTCTCCCACCCCTGTCAAAACGTCTGCCCCAAGGGGGCCATTTACCTGGATAAGGACAAGCACTGCCACATCGACCAGGACAAGTGCATCAAGTGCGGCAAGTGCTTCAACCAGTGCCCCTACCGGGCCATCAGCTATATCGAGCGCCCCTGCGCCGCCGCCTGCGGCATGAACGCCATCGAGTCCGACGAGCAGGGCCGCGCCAGGATCAACTATGACAAGTGCGTCTCCTGCGGCATGTGTCTGGTGAACTGCCCCTTCGGCGCCATCGCGGACAAGAGCCAGATCTTCCAGCTCATCACTGCCATGCGCCGGGGCGAGGAGGTCATCGCCTGCGTGGCCCCCGCCTTCGTGGGCCAGTTCGGCAAGGACGCCACCCCCGCCCGGCTGCGCTCCGCCATGCGCACCCTGGGCTTTGCCGACGTGGTGGAGGTGGCCATCGGCGCGGACCTGTGTACCGTGCAGGAGGCCAACGACTTCCTGAAGGAGGTCCCGGAGAAGCTGCCCTGGATGGGCACCTCCTGCTGCCCCGCCTGGTCCATGATGGCCAAGACCCTGTTCCCCGAGTTCAAGG
>JAUNGH010000135.1 GCA_030524605.1 Oscillospiraceae bacterium
GCACCGCGTCCACCGCGCCGATGGCCGCCAGCTGCTCCGCCGTCAGTTGATGGCCCAGGTCCCCCAGGTGGGCCACAGACACGCCCCCGGCGGTGAAAATGCGGACGGTGTTGGTCCCCCGCAGGGCGCCGCCCTGGTCGTCGTGGCAGGTCTCCGTCTCCCGGACGGCAAAGGGGCTCACCCGTTCCGGCAGCGGCTCCACACGCTCCACCGCGTCATGGTCGAAATGGCGGTGGCTGCAAACCACCTCGTGGGCGGACACCGCCAACGGCGGATAGCCCTCCACCCCGGTATAGGGGTCCGTCACGATCCTGTATCCGTCCTGCTCCAGCAGGAAGCAGGCATGTCCCAGCCAGGTCAGCTTCATGGCACTCCCTCCTTGCAAAAATCAAAGCGGTGGTCTCCCACCGCTTTGATCATATCATGTTTCGTCCGTCTTGTCATCCTGCTTTTTTGGCCTGGGCGCAGCGCCGCCCCGTCGCTTCCGCAGCACCCGGACGGCAGCCGCGGCGATCACGGCCAGCAGAACCACCCACATCCAGCCATAGGCCAGGGCCACCGCCACGTCCTCCACCCCGTCGGTGAAGGCGGCCCAGCCGGAGGTGAAGGCGGAGCCGATGCGGCTTGCGAAGCTGTCCGGAACCTCCTCCACGTTGGAGAGCTTGTAGACCTCCTGAATGGAGATGTACACCGTGGCGTAATCCACCAGGGCGTCGTAGTGCTGGAGGGTGCCGGACAGGTCGTCGATCTGCTGCTCCGTCTCGGAGATGGCGCTTTCGATTGTGATGATGTCCTCCATCCGCTCCGCCTTGGCCAGCAGCGCCTGGAGCCGCTCCAGCTTGATCTGCTGGGTTTTCAGGCGGCCCTGGGTGTCATAGTAGACCTCGCTGACGTCCTTCTGGCTCTCGTCGCTGCTGATCAGGTGGCACAGCCCGCCGGCCTGCTCCAAAAAGGCCCGGTAACGCTCCGCGGGGACGCGGACGGTGTAATCCGCCCAGCGATAGCCGCTGCCGCCGGACCAGATGCTGCTGTTCTCGTAGTAACCGCCTAAGCGTTCCGTCAGGCCGGACAGCCCCGCCACGGCGTCGTCAAAGGCGGTGGTCTCCATGGACAGCGTGGCGGTGCGGATCATCTTCACGGCGCGGACAGCGCCGTCCTCCGCCGCCATGGCGGAAGCCGTTTCATAGCTCTCTCCGCCGTAGGCCGTCTCCATGGGGGCCTCCATCTGCACATCATCCATTGCCACACTGGCATCCGTGGACACCGCCGAATCCGCCGCACCGCCGCCGCAGGCGGCCAGGGCCAGCGCCAGCAGCAGTGCCGCCAATCCCGCAAGGCTCCTTCTTTTCATGGTGCCATCCTCCTTTTCACAGCCCCGTTCTTCCAGGCGGGGCCCTTTGCCTGTATAGACGGGAAAGGGTGGAAAAAGTTCCCGGTGCGGCGCAAAATTTCCGCCATGTCTTGCCTTTTTTTCCATGGCGCGGTACAATAAAGCCGTCTTTTGAGGGTAACAAGGAGATTCTACATATTCGGAGGAAACGATCATGACTTATCAGGAAGTTTTGGCAAACGCCCGGACCTGTATGGGCCCCTACTGCAAGGCCTGTCCCACCTGCAACGGCCTGGCCTGCAAGAACACCGTCCCCGGCCCCGGGGCCAAGGGCATCGGCACCGGCTTCATCCGCAACTACCAGAAGTGGCAGGAGCTGTGCGTCAACATGGACACCATCTGCGAGAACAAGCCGGTGGACACCTCCTTCGAGCTGTTCGGCCGCAAGGTGGTCCTGCCTGTGTTCGCCGCCCCCGTGGGCGCCATGACCCTGCACTACGGCGACAAGTACAACGATCTCCAGTACAACGACATCCTGGTGGCCGCCTGCGCCCAGGCGGGTATCGCCGCCTTCACCGGCGACGGCACCAACCCCGCCGTCATGGAGGCCGCCGCCGAGGCCCTGAAAAAGAGCGGCGGCTGCGGCATCCCCACCATCAAGCCCTGGAACCTGAGCACCATTCAGGAAAAGCTGGCCCTGGTGAAGGCCGCCGATCCCTTCGCCATCGCCATGGACATCGACGCCGCCGGCCTGCCCTTCCTGAAGAACCTCCAGCCCCCTGCCGGCAGCAAGACCGTGGAGGAGCTGCGCCAGATCGCGGAGCTGGCGGGCAGGCCCTTCATCCTCAAGGGCATCATGACCGTCAGCGGCGCGAAGAAGGCGTTGGACGCCGGGGCCAGCGGCATCGTGGTCTCCAACCACGGCGGCCGAGTGCTGGACCAGTGCCCCTCCACCGCCGAGGTGCTGCCCGCCATCGCCGACGCCGTGGGCGGCAAAATGACCATCCTGGTGGACGGCGGCATCCGCACCGGCATGGACGTGTTCAAGGCCCTGGCCCTGGGCGCCGACGCGGTGCTCATCGCCCGCCCCTTCGTCACCATGGTCTACGGCGGCGGCACCGAGGGCGTGCAGGTGTATGTGGACAAGCTGAAGGCCGAGCTGGCGGACACCATGGCCATGTGCGGCGCCCACTCCCTGGCGGATATCAACCGCTCCATGATCTACGGCTATTGATGAACAAAAAGCATCCCACCCCGGCGGGGTGGGATGCTTTTTCGTTAAAACACGCATAGTGCCGTGAAGCAGGTGCCCTCCGGGCCCAGGCCCTCCACGCGGTAGGTCTCCTCCTCCCGGAAGCCCGCCAGCCGCAGTTCCTCCCCCAAGGTGGCCTCCTTGCTGTAGTTGATGAAGAACTCCCGGGGCGTCCGCTCCTGGAGGTCGGCGGGCAGGTGGTCCCAGATGATGTCGCCGTAGTTGCCGCTGTACAGGTGGCCGTTGCCGTCCAGGTCCGACCAGACCACCCGGCGGACGCCCAGATCCTCCAGCCCCTCCTTCGGCAGGACGATCTTCCGGGGCTCGGGACAGTCGATCTCCCTGCCGCAGAGCGTCAGGGGCTTGGCAGTGAAGGAGCTGGGCCGCAGGATCTTCCGGGTCAGGGGATCCACCAGGATCCAGTCGCTCTTGGCGCTGACGCACAGCCGCCCCGTCTGGTCCGCCATCTCGTACACCCGCTGCATGTGGGCGCCCCGGGCGCCGTTTTCCATGGTGGTGATGTCCAGCACGTCCCCCGCCCTGGGGCAGGCGTGGACCCGCATGGCGATGCGGGAGAGCAGGAACACCTCCCGCATCTCGTACAGCTTGTCGTGGGTCAGGCCCCGGGCGTCGTAGTCATAGCCCGCGAAGGCCGCCATCTTGCTCAAAAGCGCCGCCACCCGGGCCCTCTGGCTGCGGTCGCAGTCCCAAAATGTCAGCTCCTCCTGGCGGGAGTAGCCGGTTTCCGTCAAATTCTGCTTGAAATCCCTCATGCTTACATACGCCTCCGATTTATTTTCACAAAGGGCAGTATACCACCTTTTCCCGGTTTTCACAACAGGAAAGGTTGACTTTTCCTCCGGGCTGTGGTACCCTCATGGAGCAAAATCAAACAACACAGGAGGACTCCCAACCATGGAAAAGAACGTCATTGCCACTGCCGGCGCCCCCGGCGCCATCGGCCCCTATTCCCAGGCCCGCACGGTGGGCGATCTGCTGATCACCTCCGGCCAGCTCCCCCTGGACCCCGTCACCGGCACCTTCCCCGAAGGCATTGAGGCCCAGACCCGCCAGTCCCTGACCAATGTGAAAGCCATCGTGGAGGCCGCCGGCCTGACCATGGACGACGTGGTGAAGACCACCGTGTTCCTCAGCGACATGAACGACTTCGCCGCCATGAACGGCGTGTACGCCGGGTTTTTCACGGAGGGCAGCTACCCCGCCCGCTCCGCCGTGGAGGTCGCCCGTCTCCCCAAGGACGCGCTGGTGGAGATCGAGGTCATCGCCGCCAAGTGAGCCATCCCCCCACGCAAAAAACAGAGGGCCGGAAAAACCGGCCCTCTGTTTTTTGCACTTATTTCCGCAGGAACACGACGCCCAGCGTGTTGCTGCCGCAGTGGCAGAAGATGGTGCATCCCGCCTTGGTCTCGATGACCTCCTCAAAGCCGCCGTATTCCTTCACCGCGTCCCGGACGATGGACGCCAGGGCGTCGTCCGGGCAGGTATCCACCAGGATGGCCCGGCGGGTGTCGATGTCCGTCCGGCCCGCCAGCCGCTCCCGTATGTACTCCGCCACCACCTTTTCGATGGAGCCGCGGTACTTTTTGGTGACGGACATCTTGCCGCCCAGGACCTCGATGCAGGGGTGGAGCTTCAAAAGGTTGGCCCCCAGCGCCGTCACGGCGGAGCAGCGGCCGCCTTTTTTCATATAATCCAGCCGGTCCAGAACAAAGCTCATCTCCACCCGGGACGCCACGTCCTCCAGCAGGGCCAGGATCTCGCTGACGGATTTGCCCGCCTCGGCGGCCTCGGCTGCGGCCAGCACCAGCATGCCATGGCCCACGGAGAGGTTGCCGGAGTCCACCACATAGACCCCCGGCACCTCCTCCGCCGCCAGCCGGGCGTTCTGGTGGCAGCTGGAAAAGCCCAGGCCGATGTTGATGTGGATGACGGCGTCGCATCTGCGCAGCTCCTCCCGGAACAGCGTCTCGTAATCCGCGATGTTGACGGCGTTGGTGGTGGTGATATCGCCGCCGGCATCCACATGGGCGGCGATGTCCGCCGTGCGGATGTTGATGCCGTCCTGATACAGCTTGTCGCCCTTGACGATGCCCAGGGGAATGACGGAAATGTGATGCTGCTCCAGCAGATAAGCCGGCAGATCGCAGGTGCTGTCGGTGGTGATCTTGATCATGTATGTTCTCCTTCCGGCCCCGGCGGGCCGTATCTGATTCCCGCCGCGGGGCAGTGTCCTTCAAAAATCCAGGTGATTATACCACGGCCCCCGGAAGAAATCCAGTCAAGGACGCATATATTTTCCCCCGCCGCAAATATCCGCCGACAGTGTATCACAGATGCGGCCCGGTTACAACCGGAAAATTTTTGCGCCCAGGCCGGAGACATCCCCCTCGTCGTGAGTCACCAGCAGCACCGGCTTTTCCAGCCCGGCACGGCGGACGCAGGCCATGGCCCGCCCCCGGTTGTCTCCGTCCAGCCCGGTGAAAGGCTCATCCAGGGCCAGGGCGTCGGAGGACGCCAGCAGCGCCCGGGCCAGGGCCAGGCGGCGCTTCATGCCGCCGGAGTAATCCCGGACGGCCTTTGTCCCCACGTCCCCCAGGCCCAGTTCCTCCAGCAGGGCGCAGGCTCTTGCGGCATCCAGGTCTCCTCCCAGGACAAAGCGCAGGTTCCCCAGGGCGTCCAGGTGCTCCAGCAGGCGGTCCTCCTGGAACACGGCGGCCCAGCGGCAGCCCTCCGCCCCGAGGACGGCGCCGCCGTCGGCCCGCTCCAGCCCCAGCAGGATGCGGAGCAGCGTCGTCTTCCCCGCCCCGGAGGGGGCCATGACGCAGGTGACGCCGTCTCCCGCCGTCAGGGACACATTTTGCAGCACCGGCCTGCCGTGATAGGACTTGCACAGGTTTTCCACACGAAGCTCCATCATCCCCCCGCCTTTCGCGCAAGAAGGTCCACCAGGGCCAGAAACGCCTTTTCAAACGCCACGGACACCGCCACAATGACGGCGGTCCAGGCAAACAGGTCCGGCGTCTGGAAATAGACCTTGGCGGTGTACAGCCGCTCACCGATGGTACCGGCGGACAGGCCGATGACCTCCGCCGCCACGCCCGCCTTCCAGCAGAGGCCCAGCCCCAGGGAGCAGGACGCCCGGAAATAGGGCAGCACCTGGGGCAGCCAGATGCCCCGCAGCTGCCGCCGGAGGGGCACCCGGAACACCCGGGCCATCTCCAGCAGCCTTCCGTCCGCGGCGGCGATGCCCGCCAGGACGTTTAAGTACACGGGCGGGAACACCATCAGCGCCGAGATAAACAGGGGCAGCTCCCCGCTGTCCAGCCACACCAGGGCCAGGATGATGAAGGACACCACCGGCACGGCCTTCACCGCCGCCACCAGGGGGAACAGCAGTTCCCGGAGGCGGCGGAACCGGGCCGCCAGCGCCGCCAGCGCCACCGCCAGCAGGCAGGCGAGCAGAAAGCCGCCGAAGATACGCAGGGCGGAGCCGCCCACCGCCCGCCAGAAAGCGGCGGTGCGTACCAGCTCCCCCAGCCGCAGCAGGGCGGAAATGGGGGACGCCAGCAGCAGCCCGCCGTGGGGATAGGCCGCCGCCAGCGCCATGCTGGCCCCCTGCCACACCAGCAGCCACACCGCC
>JAUNGH010000136.1 GCA_030524605.1 Oscillospiraceae bacterium
AGTCGTAGGGCTTGCCAGTTTTCTTGGCGGTACCGGACAGGTGGGCCTTACCAATCACTTTGATTTTCATTTTGTTTTTTTCTCCTTTGTTTTTGTTAGATACAAGCGGTTCGGCCTGTTCGGTTATAATATTAAATCCACCGCCGCGAATCTGAGGCAAGACATCTATTGAAAAATACCAGGAGACATGCTACAATTTTTTATCCGGAATTGAATATCGTCAAGCTTTTGTAGCACACAGGTGTCCATCTGCGCGGATGGGTGAAAAGGGAATCCGGTGGGAATCCGGAGCGATGCCGTCACTGTGTATGGGAGCCGCATTCCATAGTCACTGGGCAGCCGGGAAGAGGAGTGCGGCGGTGAACAAAGTCAGGAGACCTGCCTGTGTGTGGAATTTCAGATCTGCGGGCCACGGATCTTGATTCTCACAGAGCGTGCAGCTATCTGTCCTTTCTGCTGGAACAAAGGGGATATTGCGCCTTTGTCGAGGGTGAGCGGCCGCAGCGATGCGGCTGTTTTTTATTCCGGTCCGGCCGATTCCGAGACCGCCAAACGAAAGGAACGGAAACCACATGAAAAAACACATCTCCCTGCCGCCGCCCACCGTGCTGCCGGCCCTGCGCGGCGGCTGCGGCGCCATCCCCGCGCCCGGCACGGAGAATGCCGGCGCCGCGATCCTGGTTGTGAGCTTCGGCACCAGCTACAATGACAGCCGCGAGATTACCATCGGCGCGATAGAGACGGCGATCAGCGAGGCCTTTCCCCGGTACGAGGTGAGACGGGCCTTCACCAGCCAGATCATCATCGACAAGCTGGCCGGGCGGGACGGACTGGAGATCGACAACGTCGCCAGGGCGCTGGAACGCGCCGCAGCCGACGGCATCAAAAGGCTGATTGTCCAGCCCACTCATCTGATGGACGGCCTGGAATACACCGATTTGATGAATGAGCTGGACAGCTGCGCCGGGATGTTCGATCAGATCGCCGTCGGCGCCCCGCTGCTGACCTCCGACGAGGATTTTGAGGCTGTGATCGCCGCCATCACCGCCGCCACCGCCGGCTATGACGACGGCGAGACCGCCGTCGTCTTCATGGGCCACGGCACGGAGGCGGCCTCCAACGCCGTCTATGCCAGGCTGCAGGAAATGCTCGCCGCGAAGGGCTATGCAAACTACTACATCGGCACCGTGGAGGCCCGGCCCACGCTGGACGACGTTATCACCGCACTGAAAGAGGGCGGCTACGCCCGGGTGGTGCTGGAGCCGCTGATGGTCGTCGCCGGCGACCACGCCAACAACGACATGGCCGGTGATGCGGAGGGCTCCTGGAAAAGCGCGCTGGCTGCGGAGGGCTATGCGGTGGAGTGCCTGATCCGGGGCCTGGGCGAAAATGAGGCCGTCCGGCAGATCTACGTCTCCCACGTCCGGGCCGCCGCGGCCGGGGTGGAGGGCTGACCCTGCATGCCGCCGGAAAAGCCGGTATTGTGTATGCCTGCGGCGCGGATGCCGGAGCGCTTTGCCCCGGCCTGCTTTGCCGCTTATGGGCCGGCGGCTTCCGCCGGGGAACAGGGAAGGGTGCGATATGGCCTTTGAACACTACACATACGCCGCCGGGAAAAAGCTCCGCTGCGGCTTCACCACGGGCACCTGCGCCGCCCTGGCAGCGGCCGGGGCCGCCCGCAGGCTGCTGACCGGCCGCTGGCCGGAGACGGTTTCCCTGGTGACGCCCAAGGGGCTGCGGGTGGAGGTGCCGCTGGAGCGCTGCAGGATGGAGAGGGACCGCGCCGTCTGCGCCGTGCGCAAGGACGGCGGGGACGACATCGACCAGACTGCCGGCGCCCTGATCGAAGCCGGCGTGGCCTTTGCGGAGGCCCCCGGCATTGCCATCGGCGGCGGAAGCGGCGTGGGGCGGGTGACGAAGCCCGGCCTGGACCAGCCGGTGGGGGCCGCCGCCATCAACCGCGTCCCCCGCCGGATGATCCGGGAGGCGGTGGAGGCGGTGTGCCGCCTGGCGGAGTATGACGGCGGGCTCTCCGTCACCGTCTCCGTCCCCGGCGGACAGGAGATCGCCCGGAAGACCTTCAACCCCAATCTGGGCGTTGTGGACGGGATTTCCATCCTGGGCACCTCCGGCATCGTGGAGCCCATGAGCATGCAGGCACTGATCGACACCGTCGCCCTGGAGCTGCGGCAGGCCGCCGCCCAGGGCAGCCGCCGGGTGATCCTGACCCCCGGCAATTACGGGATGGAGTATCTGCACAGCCGGGGGCTGGACAGGATCGGCGTACCCATCGTCAAATGCTCCAATTTTATCGGGGACGCGCTGGACGAGGCGGCTGCGCAGGGGTTTCAGGGCGTGCTGCTGGTGGGCCACGCGGGAAAGCTGGTGAAGCTGGCCGGCGGCATCATGAACACCCACAGCCGCTATGCCGACTGCCGGACGGAGTTGTTCTGTGCCCACGCCGCCGCCTGCGGCGCCGGACAGGCCGTCTGCCGCGCCCTGCTGGACGCGGCCACCGCGGACGCCTGCATCGCCATCCTGGCGCAAAGCGGGCTGCGGGAGACCGTGATATCCAGCCTGATGGCGGCTATCCGCCGTCACCTGCGGCGCCGGGCGGCGGGCGCTTATCAGATCGGAGCCATTTTGTTCTCCAGAGAATACGGAGAACTGGGAAGAACACCGGAAGCGGAGGAGATCATCAGACAATGGAAGGGAAACGCGGAATCTTTTATGGCGTCGGAGTAGGCCCCGGCGACCCGGAACTTATCACCATGAGGGCCCTGCGGGTCCTGGAGGCATGCCCGGTCATCGCGGCGCCCCAGACCCAAAACGGCGAGATGCTGGCGCTGGACATCGCAAGGGGCGCCGCCGGCCTGGACCACAAGCACATCCTGCCCCTCCGCTTTCCCATGGGGCGGGGAGACCGGGCCGCCATTTATGAGGAGGCGGCCCGGCAGGTGGAGGCGCACCTTGCCCGGGGCGAGGACGTGGCTATGGTGAATCTGGGGGACGTGTCCATCTACGCCACCTATGGATATCTGATGGAGCGGCTCAGGGAGCGGGGTTACGAGACCGTCATGGTCCCCGGCGTCACCAGCTTTTCCGCCGTGGCCGCCCGGCTGGGCACCAGCCTGGCCGGCATGGACGTGCCGCTCCACATCATTCCGGCCTCCGCCATGTCCGCGGGGGAGGCGCTGGACCTGCCCGGCACCAAGGTGCTGATGAAGGCGGGCAGCCGCATGGACGAGGTGGCGCGGCTGCTGGCGGACCGGCAACTGCTGGAGCGGTCGGCTTTGGTGGCGAACTGCGGGCTGGAGGGCGAGACGGTGTGCCGGGATCTCTCCCGGCTTCCGGAGCGCCTGGGATACTATACGACCGTCATTGTAAAGGAGTGAGACCGTGGTTCATTTTGTCGGAGCGGGCCCCGGGGCCCCGGACCTCATCACCCTCCGGGGCGCGGAGCTGCTGAAGGCGGCGGATGTGGTGATCTACGCGGGCAGTCTGGTGAATCCCGTGCTGCTGGGCCTGTGCCAAAGCGCGTGCGGCCTCTACAACAGCGCGGAGATGACTCTGGAGGAGGTGCTGGCCGTCATGGAGAGCGCCGAGGAGGCGTCCAGAACGACGGTACGCCTGCACACCGGTGACCCCAGTCTCTACGGCGCCGTCCGGGAGCAGATGGACGCCCTGGAGGAGCGGGGGATCCCCTTTGACATCACGCCGGGGGTCTCCAGCTTCTGCGGCGCGGCGGCGGCGGTGCGGGGCGAGTATACCCTGCCCGGCGTCAGCCAGACGGTCATCATCACCCGGATGGAGGGACGCACGCCGGTGCCGGAGCGGGAGTCCGTCGCGGCCCTGGCCGCCCACGGCTCTACCATGGTGGTCTTTTTGTCCGCCGGCATGCTGGACCGCCTGCAGGACGCGCTGCTGCGGGGCGCTTACACCGCCGGTACCCCCGCCGCGCTGGTCTACAAGGCCACCTGGCCGGAGGAGAAGGTGGCCTTCTGTCCCCTGGGAGAACTGGCGGAGACCGGCAGGGCCCACGGGATCTCCAAAACCGCCCTTGTGCTGGTGGGGGATTTTTTGAGCGGCGGCTATGAGCGCAGCCGTCTCTATGACCCGGGCTTTTCCACCGGCTTCCGGGAGGCACGGCCATGACGCTGCGTCTGATCGCCTTTTCCGGCCGGGGGCTGCGGCTGGCCCGGACCCTGGCCGACGGCCTGGGCGGAGAGGCCGTCCGGGGCGGGGAGAATGTCTCCCTGTCCGACTGGACGGCCCGGGCCTTTGAACAGGCGGAGGGGCTGATCTTTGTCGGCTCCGTGGGCATCGCCGTCCGGGCCATCGCCCCCCATGTCCGGCACAAGACCGCGGATCCCGCCGTGGTGGTTGTGGACGAGAGCGGGCGCTGGGCCATCCCCATCCTCAGCGGGCATCTGGGCGGAGCCAATGACCTTGCCCGGCGGGCCGCCGCGCTGTGCGGCGCGGTGCCCGTCATCACCACCGCCACGGACATCAACGGCGTCTTTGCGGTGGACGAATGGGCCCGGCGCCAAAACTGCGCCGTCGTGAACCCGGAGCGGATCAAGCGGGTCTCCGCCCGGCTGCTGGCGGGAGGTTGGGTGTCCTTTTGCAGCGACTGGCCTATATCCGGCCGCCTGCCGGAGGGCGTTGCGCCCGGGGCGCCGGAGACCTGCGATTTCTATCTCACGGCCCGCAGGCAGGCGGGGGCGGCCCTGTTTGTCGTCCCCCGCGTCGCCGTGCTGGGCGTCGGCTGCAAAAAGGGGATCTCACGGGAGGCCGTGGAGGACGCGTTTTCCGCCCTGCTCCGGCAGGCGGGCCTTTGGGAGCAGGCGGTGGCGGGCGTGTGCTCCATCGACCTCAAGCGGGAGGAGCCGGGCATCCTGGAGTTTTGCAGGGCGCATGGCTTTCCCTTTCAGACCTACTCCGCCCGGGAACTCCGGGAGACCGGGGACGGCTTTACCGCCTCCGCCTTTGTGGAGGCGGCCGCCGGGGTGGACAACGTATGTGAGCGCAGCGCGGTGCTTGGCAGCGGCGGGCGCCTGCTGCAAAAAAAACTGGCGATGAACGGCGTGACGATGGCCGCGGCGCTGAAGCCCTTTTCGCCGGATTGGAGATGGCGGCATGAGTAAGGTATATCTGGTGGGCATCGGCCCGGGCGGCCCGGAGCATATGACGGCCCAGGCCCGGGCGGCCATGGAGCGGGCCGACGTGCTGTGCGGCTACACCGTGTACGTCGATCTGGTCAGCCCCCTGTTTCCCGGCAAGGAGACCTATTCCACCCCCATGACACGGGAGCTGGAGCGGTGTCAATGGGCGTTGGAGACCGCGGGGCGCGGCAGGACCGTCGCCATGCTCTGCAGCGGAGACGCCGGCGTCTACGGCATGGCCGGGCCGCTGCTGGAGCTGGCGGAGGGCATGGCGGAGGTGGAGATCGAGGTGGTGCCGGGCGTCACCGCAGCCCTCTCCGGGGCGGCGGTGCTGGGCGCGCCGCTGATGCACGATTTCTGCGTCGTCTCCCTCTCCGACCTGCTGACGCCCTGGGAGCGGATCGAGACCCGGCTCAGGTGCGCGGCCCAGGGGGATTTTTCCATCTGCCTCTATAACCCCGCGTCCAAAAAGCGGGCCCGCCACTTGGAGCGGGCCTGCGGCATCCTGCTGGAGTACAAGTCCCCGGACACCGTGTGCGGCTGGGTGCGCAATATCGGCCGCGCGGAGCAGAGCAGCCGGATCCTCCCGCTGTCCGAGCTGCGGGAGGCCCAGCTGGACATGTTCACCACGGTCTTCATCGGCTCCTCCGCCACCCGGGAGATCGGCGGCAGGATGGTCACCCCCAGAGGGTATGAGGTGCGGCCATGAGGCTCCTGGTATTCGGCGGCACCACCGAGGGGCGGCTCCTGGCGGAGCGGCTGGCGGGGCTGGGGCACGATGTCACGGTCTCCGTGGCGACGGAGCTGGGGGCCGAGGAGCTGGCCGGCATCCCGGGCCTCACGGTGCTGGCGGGGCGGCGGGACGGGGAGGAGATCCGCCGCCTTGTGAGGGCGTTCGCCCTCTGCATCGACGCCACCCACCCCTATGCCGCAGAGGTCACGAAAAATATCCGGGCCGCCTGTGGAGAGGAGGGCATCCCCCTGCGGCGGTTGCTGCGGGCGGAGAGCCCGGCGGAGGGCTGCGTCCGGGT